>JADLGX010000525.1 GCA_020849095.1 Candidatus Eiseniibacteriota bacterium | reverse complement strand
CCACGCGCTCGGCGCGCATGCGGAACGCCCCGGTCTGGTTGAGCGTCGCGCCCGTCACGCGCGAGCCCGCCTGCACGTCCACCGGCATGGACTCGCCCGTGAGCATGCCCTGGTCCACGGTCGAGCGCCCGTCCTCGATGACGCCGTCCACGGGAATGCGCTCTCCAGGCCGCACGAGCAACAGGTCCCCCGGACGCACGGAATCGAGCGGGACTTCCTCGCCGGCCACGTCGGCGGAATCCGCCAGCCGGCGCGCCGTGCGCGGGCGCAGGTCGAGCAGAGCGCGCATGGCCTGCGAGGCGCCGGCCTTGGCGCGCGCTTCGAGCAGCCGGCCGAGCAGGATGAGCGCGACGATGGTGACCGACGTGTCGTAGTAGACGTGGGCGCCTCCGGCGCCCGGCATCGCATGCCCCTCGCCCACGGCGGCGGGCCACAGCGTGGCCACGAGCGAGCAGGTGAACGCCGTCAGCGTGCCCAGCCCGACGAGCGTGTCCATGTCCGGGGCGCGGCGCGCGAACCCCTTCACCATGCCGCGCACGAACGGCCAGCCAGCCACGAACTGCACGGGGATCGCGAACAGCAGCTGCCAGGCGTTGCCGTTCGGCACCGCGGGCACGCCCGGCAGCATGCCGGCGTGCGCGATCACCAGCACGGGCGCGGCGAGCAGCGCGGCGATCCCGAAGCGACGGCGTACGGCGGACAGCTCCTCCGCCCGCTCGCGCTGCTCGTCGTCCGTCGCCACCGGGGAATCCACCACATGGGCGTCGTAGCCCGACGCGCGCACGGCCGCCAGGAGCACCGCCGGCTCCACCGCGGCCGTCAGCTGCACCTCGGCGCGCAGCGTGGCGAGGTTGACCGCCACCGCCGCCACGCCCGGCAGCGAGGTGAGCGCGGCCTCGACCCGTCCGACGCACGAGGCGCAGTGCATGCCGGAGACGCGCAGGCGCACGGTCGAGGTCACGACCGGTGGCGGGGCGCTCTCACGGCGAATGGACTGCAGCGGCACGAACGTCGACATGGGTGCTTTCCGGAATCGGGAATCGGGAACGGCGCGATCGGCCCGGCCGTTGGAGTCCGGTCAGCCTCCGGAAGATTCGCCCGGCGCCTGTTCCCCGCCCGCGAACTCCTCGATGCCCACCGAGCCCTTGCCGCATGCCGCACAGGGGATGCGATAGCGGCGGAGCGACTCGTCGCGCATCCACCGGTACAACGCACGCCAGGCCGCACGCGGCTGGCGCTGCGTGGCGGCATCGTACGCCGCGGCCACCGACACGGCGAGCGGCTCGAGCGCCGCGCCACGAAGCGCGGGCTCGGCGAGCAGGGCCGCGGCGCGCTCGCGGGCGAGCGGCATCGCCACGCGCGTGACGTCGCCGGTCAGTTCCAGCCGGACGTACGTGACCAGCACCATCGCGCGATCCCAGAATGTGGCGTGCTCGAACAGGTCCTCGGCGTCGCGCAGCCGCGACAGGTCCGAATCGAGCAGCTCCCCCGCCTCGCGCCTCGCCAGCATGCGCTCCGAAAAGAGCGCCCACACGAGCCGGCCGACGGTGAAGTCGCTCCAGAACGCCGAGGGCTCGCCCGCTTCGGCGCGCGCCGCGGCGAGCGACGCGGCATCGGGCAGGCCGGGAGTGCGCGTGACCGCGCGATGCACGAGCACCGACGCGCGGTTCCAGCCCGCGCCTCGGCACGGGCCCGCCAGCGCCAGGTCGGCGGCGGCGGCATCCCACTGTCCGGCGCGCGCCAGCAGCGAGCCGCGCGCCATGCGCGCCTGCTCCCACTCGCCGCCCTCGAGCGCGGCGGTCCATTCGCGCAGCGCGCCTTCGGTGTCGCCCCGGCGCTCGCACGCGATCGCGAGCGCCGCGCGCGCTCGGGGCGTGTTCGCCTCACTCTCTTCGCCCGCCGCCTCGTGCGCGACGCCGTAGCGCCCCGCGGCCACCACGCGCAGCAGTTCGGCCAGCGCGGCGGAATCCCCTTCGCGCGGCGCGGGCGGAGTGAGGTCGGTCACGAACCGCGGGCGCTCGGGCAGCAGCGTGGCGAGCGGCTGCGGCTCGCCGTCCCATGCCTTGAGCACGGCGTCGAGCTGCTGCAGCAGCCCCCACAGCTCGACGAACCGCGGCGCCCGCTCCGTGAGTGGCCCGCCACATGCCGCGCACACGGCAGTCCCGGCGGCGCCCCGCTGCTGGCAGCTCTCGCACCAGGGCTCGCCCGGGCCGATCCATGCCGCGGCCCCGCACGCATCGCACGCCACGCGGGCGCGAAACACCGGCTCCGGACCCGAGGGGCTAATTGATGCCTCCCCAGCTCTGCGTGCGCGTGCCGCGCTCGTAGAAGATCTCGCGCTGGTCGCGCACGCCGATGCGGAAGTAGTACTCGGCCTCGCCGCCCACCACGAACGAGCGCGTGAAGATGGCGTCCCAGCAGTGGATGGTCCGCGTCAGGCTGAACCGCTGCGTCGTCATCCGGGCGCGCGTCACGTCGTAGGCAGTGGAGTAGCCGAACTGCCAGTTGGGGGTCATGCGGTAGTTCAGGCTGGCGTTGGCGTTCTTCTGCGCGCTCCAGCGCGGACCGCTGTAGCCGCCCCAGTAGGAGTAGGCCACCGACAGCTGCCAGGTCTCGCGGAACGACTCCTCGGCCGAGATCTCCGAGCGACGCGCGGTCTCCTCCACCGCGAGCGTCGCGGGCTGCTTGCGCGAACCGCTGCTGCCGTAGCTGAAGCCCAGGTCGTAGTTCATGCTGCGCAGCGGCCGGCCCTGGTACACGTCGATCTGCCCGCCCATGCTGGCATAGCCGTAACCCGGCGGCTGCAGCCGCAGCTGCGACGACAGCACGCTCAGCCCGTGATCCAGCCTGTGCTCGCGCCACAGGAAGTCGTACGAGCCGGTGGTGTACCAGCCGAGCAGGTTGTCGAGCCGGGTGACCTTGTCGCCGTTGACGATCTTGGCCTGGAAGCGCTGGTCGAGCGCGAAGCTCATGTTGGCGCTCTTGAAGCCCGAGATGCCGATGCCGCCGAAGCTGTCGAAGCGGTTGCGCTTCACGCCGGCGGTGTCGGTGTACTGCAGTCCCTTCACGTCGGGGCTGTAGCTGACCGCGACGCTCGGGAACACGACGTGCCGGATGCCGCCGAGCCGGGGGATCTTGGGCCGGAACGTGCCGTAGATCGTGGTGCTCGCGGTCATGGACGAGGTCCACGTGGCGGCCGGGACCACCTTGCGCCCCTGCGCGTCGTAGTCGAACACCGCGGCGTTCGCGAACACGCCCGGCGTCAGGTTGAGCCAGCCCCACAGGCGCCGGGAGTCGGCCAGCCCGAAGTTGGCCGCCGCGCCGCGCCGCGTGGTCTCGCGATAGGCCAGGGTGGTCGTGGATTCGCGCTCGCCGAGCGTGTTGTTCCGATAGACGTACTTGTCCACGTAGGCGAGCTTGCTGCCCAGCGACAGGTAGCGCGCGCTCACGCTGAAGTACGTGCTCGCGAACGTGGTCTCCATCTTGGTGTCCTTGAAGATTCCCCAGCTGCCGATCGTGCGCTGCGGAAACGACACCGACAGGCTGGGCGCGTTCGTCGTGAGCGTGGGCAGCGAGGCGGTCCGGCCCGGAGCCGGGCCGTCCAGTCCGCCGAACCCGTCGTCGTCGTCGATGTCCTGGTCGGCGTCCAGATCCTGCCGGCGGTCCACGACCGCGCTGATCGAGGCCCAGTCGGCGGCGTGCGAGACGGAAATGCTCGACGTGAGGAAGCGGTTCAGGCGCTGCTGCAGCGTTCCGCCCGACGTGGGAGCGGCGTTGTAGGCGCGGCTCGACACGAAGCTGCCGCGCGCGATCAGCCGGGTGCGGGCGGTGACGTCCTGCGTGTGCCACGTGTCGAGCACGTAGTCGTCGCGGCGGTCCGCCTCGTTGCGCTCGAAGCGCCCCTCGAAGTGCCCGTCGAAGGCGTACAGCAGCTTGTAGTTGCCCTCGCCCCGCAGCACGTACGACGGCGTGGCCTGGTAGTAGTCCGCCGCCACGGTCAGGTCCATGTAGTCGTTGGGCGCCCAGTAGTAGCCGGCGTTGCGCAGGAACTGCCCGGTCCGGTTGCTGAACCCGAACTCGAACTGCGGGAACAGGAACCCGGAGTGCCGGCCCGGCTTGATCGGGAACACGTAGAAGGGCAGCGCCAGCACGGGGATGTTCCGCAGGTAGAATACGACCGGCTTCGCGACCAGCTTGTCCTTGAGGTAGATCTTCATCCAGCGCGACGAGAAGTGATAGTGCGGCTCGTCCAGGTCGCACGTGCTGTACGAGCCGTGCAGCACGTCGAGCTGGTTGTCGCCGGCCTTGCGGATCCGGTCGCCGCGGTACAGCCCGCGCTCGTAGGCGGTCTTCGCCTCGTAGATGGTGCCCGAGCGGGTGCCGAGGTCGTAGGTCATCAGGTGGCCATCCACCCGGTCGCCGCGCTCGAGAATGTGCGGGTTGCCGCGGGCGACCAGCGTCTGCTTTTCGCTGTCGAACTCGACGCGCTTGGCGTTCAGCTCGATGTCGCGGTAGATCAGGTGGGCGAGGCCGTCGAGCACGATCTGGTTCCTGGGCACGATGAACTCGATGCGCTGCCCGTCGTAGCGCACGACTTCGTTGGCGATCGACAGCGTGTCCGTGGAGTCCACGGCGGCGCGATACTCGCCCACCGCGGAGCCCTTGACCCGCGCGCGGTCCACCTTCTTGTCCTTGAAGAACACCGTGATGGTGTCGCCGCTCGCCTGGTTGCGCTCGCGCGTCTTGCCCGGACGGTCGGCGGCCGAATAGGCGTTCACCGCCTGCCCTACGGCCATGAGGCTGTCGATGCGGTCGCCGGCCACGAACACGTCCACGCGCTTGCCGGTCAGCCGGCTGGTCTCGCCCGCGTTCGTGGCGCGGATGCCCGCGTAGTCCATGGTGGCGTTTCCGCGCACGATCACCTGCGTGAGCTTGCGGTTCTCGGCCAGCGTCTCGAGCGTGTCGCCCGTGACCACGGTCTCGTTGTCCCACGCGCGCGGCGAGCCCAGCAGCAGGCCGCGGCCGGTGCGGTCGTCGAACACCGCGTGGTCGGCGCGGGCGCGCAGCGTGTCGCGCTCCACCAGCACGGAGTCCAGCGCCTCGGCCAGCTTGGTCTCGGAGTTCACGCGAAGCTCGCGCGCGCGCAGCACGGTCAGCTTGCCGTCGTCGTCGAGCGAGCGCATGACCGGCGCGCCGGTCGCGACGGCCAGCTTGGAGCGCCGGAAGAAGTCGATCGCCTGCGCGTCCAGCTCGACCTTGTTCTCCTCGTCGAACCCCTTCACGGCGCCGCGCGCGCGCACGATGAGCGAGTCGCGGTCGTACGTGGCCTCGCGCGCCACCATGCGCTGCTTCTTTTCGCGGCCGTTGACGCCGCCGCCCACCCACGCGTGCCCGCTTCGCCGGTCGTACCAGCCGATCGGGGCGCGCAGCACCGCGTCGTGGTCGGTCACGACCACGTTGCCGTCCAGGTTCAGCCGGTCGTCGTTCTCGGAGAACATGGCGTGGTCGCACGTGACCGTGGTGGACGTGTCCACCAGCCGCACCCGGCCCATCAGGTCGATCATGCCCGTGCCGGTCATGTAGCGGCCGTTGTCGGCGGTGAGCAACGTGCGCCCGCGCACCACGCGCAGGTTGCCGTTCAGGTACAGCACGTCGCCGTCCGGTCCGCGCCCGCCCGTCATGTTGTCGGCCGTGATGTGGAACGGCGGCTCGGCGGGAGCGCCGGACGCGCCCGACGGGGGCAGCGCCACTCCGAGGAGCACGGCCAGCGCCAGCGCGGCCAGCGCCGCGAGCGCGCGCCTCACACCTGATCGCCCGGCGCGCCGCCGAACGCCTCCATGGCCTCGCCCACGGCGAACAGCGAGCCGCACAGCAGCACGCGCCCCGAAGCGCGTCCGCGCCCGTCGGCGCCGTGATCGAGCCACGGCGCGAGCGCTTCGCTCACCCCCGGGGCCGTGTCGTGCGCCACGCCCAGCGCCACCGCGTGCTCCGCGAGCGCCTCGGGCGCCAGCGCGCGCTCGCTGCGCGTGCGCGTGAGCGTCAGCCGCGCCTCGGGCGCCAGCGCGTGCAGGCGCTGGATCATCGCGCGCGCGTCCTTGTCGCGGGCGGCGGCGAACACCACGCCCACCGGCGGCGTCATCTGCATGTCGTCGCGCCACGCCTGCGCCATCCGGCGGACGCCGTCCAGGT
>JADLGX010000524.1 GCA_020849095.1 Candidatus Eiseniibacteriota bacterium | reverse complement strand
GCCCATGGCCGAGGGCGGATCGTCGTCGTGTGCGAATGCCGGGATGGCGGCCAGCATGAGAAGGGCGAGCATCGGGGCGATCACGCGAACGGCGACGCGCATGAGGCGACCTCACGAAATGTGGTGGGCGGGGGAACCGGGAGCCGAGCGGAGAGCGGGCACGCTACACCCCGGGGCGCGGCGGACAGAAGCGCCTTTGCGACGAACGCGGGAGGAAATGACGTCGAGGCGGGAGCATGGTTCGCCCCCGCCTCGCTGATCCCCCAGCAGCAGCCGTTACTTCTTGAGAGAAGTCACCGCCACCGTCGCCTTTTCGATGATGTCCAGCGCCTCGTCCACCTCGGACGTGGTGATGTCGAGTGGCGGACGGAACCGCAGGCTGCGCGTGCCGCACGAAAGAATGATCATGCCCAGTTCGTAGGCCTTGTTGCCCACGGCCGCCCGCACGTCGCCGTCCGGGAAGTCGATCGCGCACATGAGGCCCTTGCCGCGCGCGTTGCTGAGCACGCCCGCGTGACGAGACTGCAGCGCCTCGAGGCCGCGCAACAGGTGCGCGCCCACGGTGGCGGCGTTCTCGACCATCTTCTCTTCCTCGATGATCTGCAGGTAGCGCTCACAGCGCACCATGTCCACCAGGTTGCCGCCCCACGTGGAGTTGATGCGGCTCTTCATGTGGAACACGTTGTCCGGCTCTTCGTCGATCCGTCCTCCGGCCAGGCAGCCGCACACCTGCATCTTCTTGCCGAACGCGATCAGGTCGGCCTCGACGCCGGAGTGCTGGTGCGCCCACATGCGGCCGGTGATGCCGATGCCCGTCTGCACTTCGTCCCAGATGAGCAGCGCGTCGTTCTCGTGCGCCAGCGCCTTGAGCGCGGTGAGGAACTCGGTGCGGAAGTGGTTGTCGCCGCCCTCGGCCTGGATGGGCTCGAGCAGGATCGCGGCGATGTCGTCCTTGTTGGCGGCGAACGCGGCCTTCACCTCGGACAGCGTCTGCGCCTCGGCCTTCTTCACGCGCTCCAGCTCGGCATCCGTGACCGGAAAGCGCAGGCCGGGATTGCTGACACGCGGCCAGTCGAACTTGGCGAAGTACTGGTACTTGCGCGGGTCGGCCGTGTTGGTCATGGAAACGGTGTAGCCGCTGCGGCCGTGGAAGGCCTCGCGGAAGTGGATGATCTGGTGGCCCTTCTCTTCCTGGATGCCCTTGGCGAAATTGCGGCGCACCTTCCAGTCCATGGCGGCCTTGAGCGCGTTCTCCACGCCCAGCGCGCCACCGGCCACGAAGAACGCGTACTTCATGCTCGAGGGCTTGGCGATGCGGCCGAACGTGTCCACGAACTCCGCCATCTCGGTGGTGTAGATGTCCGAGTTGGTGGGGTTGACCAGCGCCGCGCGCGTGAGCTTCGCGAGGAAGTTCGCGTCGTGCATCTTGGGATGGTTGAACCCGATCGGCAGCGTGGCGAAGAACGAGAACAGGTCGAGGTAGGTCCGGCCGTGCTTCGAGTCGTACAGCCGCCGGCCCTGGCTCTTCTCCAGGTCGAGCACGATGTCGTAGCCATCGGCCAGCATGTGGCGGTGCAGCGTGTCATGCACCTGAGCCGGTGCGATGCGAGCGGTCATTCCTCACCTCCCGTGTTCTCGGGTTCGACGTACGTTTCTTCCTTCACGGTGGACAGCACCATCACCGTTCGCGTCTGCCGCACTCCTTCGTGGCCGGCGAGCTGCTCGAGGAGCAGTTGCTGCAGCGACTCCATGTCGCGCACCCGGACTTTGAGGAGGAGCGAGAACTCACCGGTGACGTGATGGCATTCCTGGACTTCGTTCAGCTGCTGGATGCGCTCGAGAAAGCTCTTCTCGAATCGCGGATGCTCGAAGAAGACCTCGACGAACGCCGTCACCCCCACACCGAGGGCGGCGGGATCCACGAGAGCGGCGAAGCGCCGGATGACACCGGCGGCCTCGAGCTTGCGAAGGCGCTCGTTCACCGCGGCGGTGGACAGCCCCACCTGGCGGGCGATCTCGCTCTGCGCCAGCTTGGCGTCGCGCTGGACCAGCCTTGTAATGTGGCGGTCCTTGGCGTCGAGAGTCTGGGATTGTTTCGGCTTGTTGACCATGAACCAAGTATATTTACGGTCAAACGCCATTTCAACTGGAATCTTTTCCGTCAACCTGCGGCAGAACGGCGTAACCCGTTGGACAGCCACGAGTCCCGCCGGGTAGAGTGCCCGCCCTATGATCTTCGCACTCGACCTCGAAGGCTGCATCGCCCCGGAAATCTGGCCCGTTCTGGGAGCCACCTACCGCCTCCCCGACTTCGCGCTGACCACGCGCGACATCGGGGACTTCGACGAACTCATGCAGCGCCGGGTGAATGCCGCGCGGCAGGCGGGCATCCGGCTCGCCGACCTGCAGAAGCTGGCGCACGCGGTCGAGCCGTACCTGGGCGCGCGCGAGTTCATCGCGCGGCTGCGCGCGATGGGCAACGTGGTGATCATCTCGGACACGTTCCACGAGTTCAGCGATCCGCTGGCGGCGAAGCTGGGCGGGGTGAACTTGTTCGCGAACCGCTTCGAGCTGGACGACGAGGGGATCATCTCGGGCTTCAAGCTGCGCATCCGCGGCCAGAAGGAGCGGATCGTGTCGGGCTTCAAGTCGGCGGGCTTCAAGGTGGCGGCGATGGGCGACTCGATGAACGACTTCTCGCTGCTGCGGTCTTGCGATTTTCCGGTGCTGTACCGGCCGGTGGATGCGCTGCTGCGCGAGTTCCCTTCTGGGGCGCGGGCCGACAACCTGGACGATGCGCTGGCGCATTTCGAGGCGGCGAAGGCTCGGCTCGACGAGACTGGGGAGTTGCTGTAGCTCGTCGCTATTAGCGCTTGTCTTTGGGCTCGGCGGTCGCGGACGGCACGGGGTCGATCCCGGGGGACGCTCGCTCCGGGCATCCATGCCCTCCGCTCTCTCGCGTTCGGAACGCTTCGCCATTCCATGGCTCCAGCGTCCCTCTCGACGCCCCCGGGCTCGACCCCGCGCCGACCGCTCCAATCGGGATAGGCCCCCGGCGTCGGCGCCTTCGGCTGGACTCCGCCGCCGCCCACCCTCGCCCCTCCACTCGCTGTCACTTCACCCAGCCTCACTTGAGGCGGTGCTAGTGGGGTCTCATCTGCGGTCCTGGGGATGAGACGAAATGGGGGGCTGGGTATGGGGCCATCGGGAATTTTGTTGCCGATGGTGTGCGGGTCTCGCACAATTCGGGCAGCTCGCGCCCCGCTCAGGTCTCGGGGCCACCTTTGCACTCTCCCCGCGCTCTCCCGCACCGAGGTGTCCCCATGCTTGGCCGCCGCATGACGCGGTTGTTCGCGTCCCTCTTCCTGCTCGCCCTCTTCGTGTCTCCCTCCCACTCGGCGGCGGTTCGCTGGAACAACGCGGCGGGTGGCAACTGGAACGTGCCGGGCAACTGGACGCCGGCCGCGGTGCCCACTGCTGCCGACACGGCGGTGATCGACCTCGCGGGCACCTACACGGTCACCGTGAACCAGAACCTCGCGATCGCAGGGCTTCGCATCACGGGCTCCGCGAGCGGAACGCAGACGCTCACCGCTGTCAGCCGCACCATGGCGTTCAGCGGGCCGGTCACCATCGGCGCGCAGGGCGTCGCCAACTGGTCGAGCTGCACGGTCAGCGGCGCGGGCGCCATCACCAACGACGGCACGCTCACCTCGACGGGCACCTCGGTCGCCCAGGCGCTCGCCAACAACGGCTCGCTCATCGTGATCAGCGCCAGCTCGCAGAATGGCGCGTTCACGTCGGGCGCGGGTTCGCTCCTTCGCGTGCTCGGCAATGCCTCGTTCAACAGCGCGCTCACGGTGGCGAACGGGTTCACCAACAACGGCGCGATCGAGCTCACCTCGAGCGGCGCGGCCACCAGCGCCACGCTCACCGTCACGGCCGGCACGCTCGTCAACGCCGCGGGCGCCACCATCTCCTCGCTCGTGGGCTCGTCGGGCGCGCGCAACCTCAACGCGAAGCTCGACAACCAGGGCACGATCACCGTCGCGCAGGCCATGACCACCAACAAGGCGTCGGTCGCCAGCACCAACGCCGGTACGATCGACCTCACCACGGGTGACTACACCATCATCATCTCGGGCGCGGCGCACAGCTTCACCACCACGGGCACGATCAACGTGCCCTCGGGGCGCACCCTCACGCTGCAGGGTGGCGCGGTCGGCGGCGCCGGGCAGAACTTCTTCTACTCGGGCGGCACCATGGGCGGCGCGGGAACGGTGGCGCTGCTCAACAGCACGCTCAACCTGAACACCCCGCTCGCCTCCGACATGGCAAGGCTCGACGGCACCACGGCCACGCTCGCCGGGCCGCAGCCCT
>JADLGX010000523.1 GCA_020849095.1 Candidatus Eiseniibacteriota bacterium | reverse complement strand
GTGCCGCTCTTCCGCATGGGCCGGCTCGACGAGAAGCCGCTGGACCACGAGGAGGCCAAGGTCACGCCGCAGCAGGCGCGCCACCTGTTCCCCATCGCGCTCAACGCGCTGCTCATCGGCATGGGCGCCGGGCTCGTGATTCCGTTCATGAACCTGTACTTCAAGGACCGCTTCGCGTGCAGCAGCGCCACCATCGGCACGCTGTTCTCGATCGCGCAGATCTTCACCGCGGCGGCGGCGCTGCTGGGACCGGCGCTCGCCCGCCGGTTCGGCAAGCTGCGCACGGCCACCGCGAGCGAGCTGCTGTCGCTGCCGTTCCTCGTGACGCTCGGCGCCGAGCGCCGGCTGGAGGTGGCGGCCGCCTCGTTCTGGGCGCGAGCCACGCTCATGCAGGCCGCCACCCCCCTGCTGCAGACCTTCATCATGGAGGCGCTGCCCGTCCCGCTGCGCGCGCGCGCCACGAGCACGATCAACCTGGTCTGGAACATCGGCTGGGCGGCGAGCGCCGTCATGGCCGGCGCGGTGATCGAGCGGTTCGGGTACGCCATGCCCTTCTACATGACCGCGGTGCTGTACGCGGTCGCGGCGGGCACCTTCTGGTTCGCGTTCCGCAACGTGCCCGAGCAGGGCAGCGGGGTGCGGCTGAGCGAAGAATCCAAGGGGACGCGGGCCGACGGCCCGGGCTGACGGCCGGGCGCCCCGCGTGATTTCGGGGGGGCGACGGCCGGGAGCGGTGCCGATAACCCGCGCAGCCGGCCGTTCGTCCACTCCGCCCATCCACGGAGGACTCGTGAAGAATCTCCTGTTCCTCGCGCTCATCGCCTACACGGCGTGGTACGGCTGGAACCACCGCGACCAGCTGCCCACGCTGTTCAAGGGCGCGCCGCACTCCGAGGCCGTGATCGAGAACATCTCCGGCCGCCCGGTCACGCGCGTGCGCCTGGATGCCGGCGGCACGGTGGTGGTGCGCGAAGCGCTCGCCGTGGGTGAGACCGCCACGTTGAGCATTCCGATCCAGACGAGCGGCGCGTTCACGCTCCAGTGGCAGTGGGGCGATGCGCCGGGCGAACCCCGCTGGCGCGGGAACCTGGCCACGAGTTCCACGGGACCGCAGCGCTACCGGTTCCAGATCCCGGCGTTCGGCCAGGTGATCAGCTCGTCCGCGCCGATCCCGGCGTCCACGAAACGCTGACCGGGCGCCACCGAGTCGCGGCGCGCCCGATCGCGCGTGTCAGGCCACTCCGCTCGCGCGAAGCGGCTGCACCATCGTGTCGGCGGCCAGGTTCTGGCGCTTGATCTTGCCGGTGGTGGTCTTGGGGAACTCGCCCTTGCGCACGAGCACACGCTTGACGCGCTTGTAGGGCGCCAGCGCCTCGCACCTCGCCTCGACGTCCGCGCGCAGCGTGGTCTCGACGAACGCATCGTCGCAGGTGCGCGACTGCGAGCGCGCCAGCAGTTCGAGCTCGGGCAGGTTCGGATAGATGTGCGCGTGCACCTCTTCGCGCTCGCCCTTGGCGTCCTTGCCGCCGGCCACCACCACCTCGAGCACGTAGGGGCTGTTGATCAGCTGCACCTCGACCTCTTCGGGGTAGATCTTCTTGCCCGCTGCGGTCGCGATCATGTTCTTGAGCCGGCCCGTGATGCGCACGCGGCCGTCGGGCGCAAAGCAGCCCAGGTCGCCGGTGAAGAACCAGCCGTCGCGGATCACCTCGGCGGTCGCCGCGGGATTGCCGTAGTAGCCCAGCATGATGTTGGGCCCGCGCACGCAGATCTCGCCGTTGCCGTCGGCGCCCGGGGAATCGATGCGCACTTCGACGCCGACCAGCGGCCAGCCCACGCCACCCGGGTTCGGGCGCTGCGGGCGGTTCAGGCACACGACGGGCGAGGTCTCGGTCAGGCCGTAGCCCTCGACGAACGACCAGCCCAGGTCGGTGTAGCCCCAGAAGACCTCGGTGGCGAGCGCGGCGGCGCCGCAAGCGAAGATGCGGATCTTGCCGAGTCCGGCCTTTTCGCGCACCGGGCGCAGCAGCGTCTTGCCGATGCGCACGCCCGTCAGCTGGCGCACGACGCGCGTGATCCCGAAGAGCGTCTTGACCAGCAGGCGGCGCGGCGTCGGCAGGTCCTCGACGCCCTTGTGGATGGCGGTCAGGAGCTTTTCGTAGAGCAGCGGCACCGCCACGAACAGCGTCGCGTCGGAGGTGCGCATGTCCTCGCGCAGCTGCTTGGAGTCCAGTCCGCGCGCGTAGGCCACGCTCCCGCCGCAGCGCAGCGGGCAGATGAAGCCGATCGTGCACTCGAACGTGTGGTGCAGCGGCAGCACGCTCAGCATGCGGTCGCCGGGACCGCAGTCGATCGTGCGCGCGACGCCCTCGGCGTTGTAGAGCAAGTTCGCGTGCGACAGCATGACGCCCTTGGCCTGCCCGGTCGTGCCCGACGTGAAGATGATCACCGCCAGGTCGCCCATTTCGGCGCGCGCCGGACGGGCGGTCTCGTTGGGAAACTCGCGCTGGGCGTCGTCCCAGCAGGGCAGCCCCTCGAACACGTCGAGCGACACCAGCTTCATGCCGGGCAGGCGCGCCGCTCGCGCCGCCTCGATCACGGGATGCTGGCGCTCGCTCACCACGCAGAACGTGGCTCCGGCGGTCGACAGGATCTCGCCCACCTCCTGCGCCTTGAGCGCGGCGTCGAGCGGCACCACGACCGCGCCGGCCTCGAGGATGGCCATGTAGGCCAGCCCCCACTCGGGGCGGTTCTCGCTCTGCAGTCCCACGCGGTCGCCGGGCCGGACGCCCTCGCGCTCGAGCAGGGCCGTGAACGAATGCGTCGCGCGGGCGGCCTCGACGAAGTTGTAGCCCTTCCAGCCATCGCTGGTGCGGCGGAGCACGAACGGGGTTTCGCCGTACTGCTGGGCGGCGAAGTCCATGAGCTGCGGAAGGGTGCGAACGACGGGGGTGGGTGCTGTGGTGCGCGGGGTAGCCATATGGGGTGCGAGGCTAGACTTCGCCGCCGGGCCGGGTCAAGGAATACGCCGCGCCACGACCAGGTGCGAGAGCACTTCGCGGGGGTCGAAGAACAAGCGGTCCAGTCCTTCGCAGGCCAACTGGACCCCCACGTAGAGAAGGCGGACCGGGATCTCGGTCAGCACGCGGGTCGGGCCGCGGTTGATCCGGTTGAGCCCCGCGATGGTGGACAGCCCCACTCGCGACCACAGCCCGCCGATCGGGATGTACTCGACCGGCTCGAATCCCGCGCGGCGCAGCAGGTGCTCGGCGCCGTACCGCGTGAAGCGGAAGAAGTCCCACGGCTCGTCGTGCAGCGGCACCATCTGGGTGAACTCCAGGATGAGCACGCCGCCGGGGCGCAGCACGCGATGCGCCTCCTCGATCATCCGGACGGGCTCGGGCAGGTACGTGAGCATGGACAGCCCCATCACCGTGTCGAACGACTCCGCGCGGAACGGCTGCTGCTCGGCCTTCGCGTACGCGTCGAGCCTCGCGCCGCCCAGGTACTGGGACTGCGACAGGTCGCTGCCCCAGTAGCGCGTGACCCGTCCCTCGAACAGCGGCGCGAACGGCTTGGCGCCGCAGCCCATGTCGAGCAGTTCGCCGCGCGCGTGGATGCGCGCGCGCTCGAGCGCGCGGATGATCTTGTGGTTCGCGAGCCAGTTGAACTTCCAGAACGACCACTTGCCCGTCGCCCCGCCGCTCACGCGCTGCCAGAGTCCGCTCATGCCCTCTTCCACTCGATGAGGTGTTCGCCCAGGTTCACCCGGACTTCGGCCATTCCACCCTCGACCTTGACCTCGCCGTCGCCCTCACCCGCCGATCCGTCCAGCGGGCGCAGCACGGCGCCGTTCACCCCCGCGGGCGTGGCAAAGCGCAGCGGCCCGCGCGGCACCGCATAGTGCCGCAGCAGCGTGCCGCGCGTGCCGAGCGGCCGCACGGCCCAGCCCTGCTCGCACAGCTGGCGCACCTCGGCGTCGGTCAGGAACACGGCGCCGTCGGTGCACAGGGCCGCGAGCAGCGCGCGCAGCGCCACGCGCCCGGCCTCGCTCCACGGCTCGTCGAGGTGCGCGTAGTTGAGCCGGTGCGAGCTGACGATGGCTGGCCGCCCCGCCTTCCACGCGTCGCGGGCCGCGGCGTGCGCCGCCTCGATGCCCACCGGCCCGTGCGCGGCGGCCCCGCCGCGCGGCTCGAACGCGATGCGTGGCGGCAGGTAGAAGCGCGCGCCGTTCGTGTGCGGGAACTGCATGCCCAGCCAGCGCCGGCGCAGCGCGGTCCAGCGGCTGCCCGACTGCTCGGGCTTGCCCTGCAGGGTGGTGAGCCCGAGCGACTCGGCCTCGCCCTCGAGCCACTCGTCGAAGCGGTAGTCCGGAGGGCAGAACGAACCCGGCGCGCGGCCGAACAGCGAGGTGAATCGCGCCAGCGCGTCGCGCAGCACGCGCGCGCGCGCTTCCTGCGGCTCGGCAGCGTCGTACTCGCCGCTGCTCTCGACCGCGGCGCAGATGGGACTGTGCTGCTCGTGCGCGGCGCGCGCGTCGTGCTGGCCGCGCCGCAGCGCGTGCAGCCACGCCGTCTCGGGCAGGTGGTGCAGCCCGTGCAGTTCGGCGCACCACACTCCCGCTGCTTCAGCGTGACGATAGGCGTCCAGCAGTCCAGGCCGGCGCCAGCGGGCGGGCAGCGCGTCGAGCCCCACGACGGGCAGCCCCTCCACCTCGAACTGGGGCGGCACGAGCCGCTCGTAGTCCGGCGCCGCCACGATGGTGTTGGCCTGCCACACCGGCGGCAGTCCGTCGCCGCCGCGAAACTCGAGCAGCACTCCCTCCAGGCGCTTGACGTCGGCGGCCGACTCCAGCGTGGACCGCCCGTAGCGCTGCCCGGGCTCGGAGCGGAAGGCCGGCTGGCCCGCGAGCACGCGGTGCGCCTGCTCGTCGGGGACCCAGGCGCACAGCCCCCAGTCGTCACTTTCGAGAACCACCGCCTTGAGGCGATGCCAGTCGAGGTTCACGCGCGCGGCTCCGGGTGGGTGCTGCCGAGGAATCGAGGCGGCACTATAGCACCCGGGCGGTTCGCGTTGACCCTCCGCTCGGGCCTGTGCCACCGTGCCGCTTCATGCGCGATCTCGACGGGGCACGCTCTCGCAGCGCGTTCACCGGCACGCTGGCCATCGTCGCGGCCTTCTGGCTGGTGGACCTGTTCGTGCTGCGCGCCGGCGCGCCCGATCCGCTCGACGATTCGTGGGAGTACCTCGCGGTCGCGCGCTCGCTGCTCGAAGGCCACGGCTTTCGCACCCCGGTGATCCACCCGCCGCTCTGGACGCTGCGCGACGCGTCGCTCACCGTGCCCGTGCTGGTGCACGGCCCGCTGCTGCCGCTGCTGCTCGCTCCGCTGCTCGCCATTGCGGGCGCCGGCCTGGCGGGCGGGCTGTCCGTGATCTCGGCGATCTTCGCGATCGCGGCCGCGGCGATCACCCAGCGCCTCGGCGCGCGCACCATGGGCGACGCGGTGGGCACGGCCGGCGCCATCC
>JADLGX010000522.1 GCA_020849095.1 Candidatus Eiseniibacteriota bacterium | reverse complement strand
CGACCGACGAGCAGATGCTGGGCAACTGGTCGCTCACCGCGGGCGAGCAGGTGTACTTCACCATGCCGCGCATCGCCTGCCTGCGCACGTTCGTCTTCAACCACGTCGTGCATCACCGCGGGCAGCTGACCGTGTACCTGCGGTTGCTCGACGTTCCGGTGCCGGGGCTGTACGGGCCGAGCGCGGACGACAAAACCGCCGGCTGAGAGCGGCTGGGTTCAGCGCGCGGCGATGGCGCTGATCTCGACCAGGTACTCCGGCGAGGCGAGCGCCGCCCCCACGGTTGCGCGTGCGGGTGGCGCCGCGCCGGCCAGCCAGGCGTCCCAGGCTTCGTTCATCTCGTCGAACCGGCTCATGTCGGTCAGGTAAATGGTGACGCTCAGCAGCCGTTCGCGGCTGGTGCCGGCCTCGGCGAGGCGCTCGTCGATGCGCTTGAGGATGGCGACCGTCTGCCCCTTCACGCCGAGCGAGGCGTCGGCCACCACGTGGCCGGCCAGGTAGACGGTGTCTCCGTGAATGACGACGCCGGAAAGCCGCGGCCCCGGCGCGATGCGTTTGATGGACGTGTGAAGCCTCCGTGGGTGGGCGATGGTGCGCGAAACACGCGAGCTCGTCGAGCCGACGGCGATCGCACGGAATACAGTGACATCCCCAAGGGTGCGGGAGGTTGATGTGACCGAGAGTTGGCCGACGGCCTCTCCTCATGCAGTGAGCCGGCAGGGCCGGTGCGTATGCATCAGCGCAACAAAACGACTTTTGCAGTGGCGTGCGTGCCGCCTTGCGTCGCACGAACAAAGAAGATGCCAGAGGTTCTGGTAGCGTCGTGGGTTCCGTCCCAATTCAGCTCAACTTGTTCGCTGGCGGGTACGCCGTCATAGAGGCTATTAAGGTGTCGCCCAGCCAGATCATAAATATCAACGGCGAGGTGCGCTCGCTTGAGTCCAGCTACGCGAAGCGTCGCCATCTGCTGCGAAGAGCGCACTAGAATGTTCAAAGTGGCCTCGCTGGCCAGTTGGGTAGAGACGGCGAGAGGGGGCGGCGCCTCACCTATTGCGGTGAATGCTATTGTTGCAGATTCTGGCGGCACCGGGTACCACCGACCGCCCAAGCGATAGACATAGGTTTCGACCGCACATGACTCGGATGTATATTGCGAGGCGATTCCGGCCCACATGGAGCTGACATCATCATCCCAATACGTGGTCGATGGAACCCCCCAGCTCTGCGTTCGCCGAATCCAGAGGTGGGGCTCCGCATTGAAGTTCGCGGACGAGAAGTCTGCTGACGCGCCGAGATGATATCGAACGGCTGCGTATGTGCCATCCGTAAGGGGATAGTTGGCCCCGATAAGCGTGAAGCTGACCGCCACGGAATCAAGAATGGTAAGCGGGGTACTTCCAGAGCCGCCCACGGAACCGTGGAAGACCGTGTTTGGACTTGCCACAAGAGTCACCGCGGCGGAGAGGTCAATCCTGCCATTGCCATGCTGGACGTCAAACCCCGGAGATCCAGCGTCCCGGGCGCTTCGAAGGAGCACTTGCCCAACGTCTTCAGCTGTCAACTGTGGTTTCAGGCGCATGAGTGCGGCGGCGGCGCCTGCAACAATCCCGGTTGTGGCTGATGTGCCCCCAAAAGCCCAAGTATCAACATCGAATCGGTTTGGTGTCCTTTGCGCGTAGTCCCGCTCCATGCTGTACATCCTGACGGGGTCAGTGCCAAACCCCAGATTAACGGCTGTGGCGGGAATGCCTCGCCCGCCGGGCGCCACAGCGTCAACCCAGGACCCGATAGCGCTGCCGACGTTTGTGCCCGGAACGACGAAAGGAGTCAGGTCGCTGTCTCGCCATATCTGTCCTGTCCAACTGGTGGCTCCGACGGCCAGTACGAAGTCTGAAAATGCTGCGGGGTACTGAGGAATGCTGTCAGCCTGGCTGCCCATTGCGCCGATGAAGAGAATATCGTCTCTCGATGCGTTCTTCAACGTTTGGGCAATGAGCCGGTAGCGGTGGGATGGGAGATCAAACCCGGTCGAAGGCGCGCCGGGGGGGCGGAGCGGGCCGCCGAAAGCCAAGGTAGCTATGCGAAGGCCGGGAATCGTGCGTGCGTAGTTGATGGCGTTGGCGATGGCGGTCCAGCCATCAGTATTATAGACGTACCAGTAGCGGAGAGAGACGGGTTCTACAAGCGGGCCCGCAGGCGAGGCCATGCCTATGCCGTTGTTTGAAACGGCGGCGGCCAGCCCGGCCACCGCCGTGCCATGTCCAAAATAGTTTGCATCGACAGTGCCGTCTGTCCCGGCCCCCGAAAAGTCTCGCCAATACTCCATCGCGCTAAACGGAAGGTGTGTATCGAGGCATTCTCCGGAAATGCCAGTGTCGATAATGCCGATACGAAGGGTGTCTGGCGGAGTCCCCGTGGTCCAGAGACTATCGTGCTCTGCGTTTATCGAAGCGCCTGGCCAAAGATCCACGTCAGGGATGAGCCAAGTGTGAGGAAGGTTAGAAGTTTCATAGAGATACCAGAGCTCGCCGATTCGCGGGTCGTTCGGCAGCGCTGCGAAGGGCAGTGGGGACGAAGTTACGTCGTCGACCGATGCGACGTTGGGGTTCGCGAGGAGCTGAGACCGTATTGCTGTGGTGTCGGCGCCTGGCAGGAGTGTCAAGGTCAGTTCTGGGGGGTAGTACTCGGGCCAGTAGAGATTGGTATGCGGGCTCTCGTCCATGTTGATTGGCGGGGATGACAGCGTTGTGGACATGTCGGTGACGCTAGCGATTCCTGGTATTTGAGAGAGGGCGGGGGTATCCGCGCCCGGATGAAGAATTACGGAGAGCGTGGGAAGGCGTGGTGATGATGAGGGAAGAACGGCGGCTGCCATAAGGCCCAAGGAATCCGTGAGTTGCAGGATTGTTGGGTGGGGCGAGGAGGGGGCTGCCGCGATCTGGATTGTGAGCACAGAATCCGAAATGACGGATAGCCCTGCGCTGTTCTGTGGTTGGAGATATGGGGCCGGGATGGTGGCGGCATTCAGGAGTTGCATGAAGCCCCAGCCGCGGAGAAGGTAGGTGTTGGTTTGGGCTTCAATCGGAGTGCATTCTGTGACGGCGGGCGGGAAGTGGGTCGGCATGACGCCGCCGTTGATGGTGAGATAGGGGCTAGTCTGCGGACTGAACTCGTGAGCGATGACGCGATTGTTCCTGACGGGGAGCGCGATAATGGAATAGGCGCAAGTTGGATCTACAAGTAAGACGAATTCCGTTGTCTCTGCGCGGGCAGTTGCTATGCAATCGAACGTTCGGCCCAGTCGCCTGACGGCCAATTCCGGTGGGGGGGGAGGGGCGGCTAGGCTGTCGAGGTGCGGCGTGGATAGAGGGCCGGTGCCTGTCCATTGGAGCAGGAATCGATCGCAATGGGCAGCGGGATCCGGCTCGATAACGAGAAGCGTGCAGCGCACGGTGGACGCGGTAGCGATGGGGTTGAGGTTGCCGGCGGCGGGGGCGTTCGCCCACTGCATGGTTTGTGCGCGGGCATGGAGCGGCGAAAGAGCGAGGAGGAAAGCAACAGGGAGCAGCAGGAGTTGCCTGAAGAAGGTTCGCATGGGTGTTCCTTTGCGGCTAGCGGGCCCTATTGGGCTCGGAAGATTGGATTGGTCGCTCCTCAGGGTGCGACGGAGAAACGTGTCGGCTCGGCCAGCGTGCCGCCGACCTGCAGGACTGCAAAATAGAGTCCTGGCGGGAGCCCCGGTTGGGGAATGGTGTGCCGAGCAGAGGATTGCGGCGAACCGGGAAGTCTGAACGCCAGCCTTCGGCGGCCTTGGACATCGAAGACGGTCACTCGCATGGCAGTCGTGACGGGTGCGCCCTCAACTATGAGCATGAGCTGGCCGCGCACGGGGTTCGTGACCTGGAGCCGCGGAGCCACGGTTCGGGTGAGTGACAAGGCGGACCTCCCGACCTCGATCCCAAGGCGATCGAATAGCGTGATCGCAACCTCCCGCGTGGCGCGGGGAAGTCGCGCGCTTATTCGAATGCTGTAGCTGCCCGTAGGGGTCAGCTCAATGGAGTCCCTCGGAAGGGTGCGCCCATCGGCCTCGCATTGTGCCTCGACGTCGGCAAGCGACGAGGTTGTTAGCCAATCCGTGGTGACGATGCCGCCGCTCGAACTCCACCCCGCGAGATGGTATTCAGGCAGCGTCGGAACAACGCCTTGTCCATCCAATTTCGCGAAGTAGATGTCTCCAGCGAGGTCTGCGCGGTAGTCGGCGCAGGCCACCACCGGAAAGCTCGTGTTCGGGTCTTCGGCGAGACAGACGTCGCGTCGTTCACCGAGGGTGCCGAAGGGCGCTATTCCGGCCAGGGCGTAGCCACCGAGCGGGAGCCCGAGGCTGTCGATCGCGGCCAGATATGCGTTCTCCGGCGCTCCGGTTGGACCTCGCCGGTCGGACCAGGCTAGGAGGATGCGGCCTCCGGGCGCGGCCAGAATGCGATAATCGAGCAGGTATTCGTTTGTCGTTGATCCAATGAGGACGCCGTCGGATGGCCACCCCTTGGGCGTGGTTCCATCCGGGTTGACGAGTTGAACGGCGATTCGTTCGCAGTTGTCGCGTGAGTCGATCGCGCTGAGGACCGCAACGCCGGACGCTGTAGGCGCGACGCGAGGGAGTCGTTGGTTGACGAGGGGGGGGGCGTTCGGCGGCGGTACCGGGATGTACGTGATGCTCGATCCGAGGGAGTCGACCCGGGCGAGATGGACGCGCTCAGTGTTCGCCGTGTCGGGTGCTGACCAGGCGAGATAGCATCCTCCGGAATGGTCGGCGGATAGATGGACGCTGTAGCTCCATGTCGTGGGAAGTTCAATCGGTAGCCCTACGGCAGGGGCCCCCGCTGGCGTCTCGCCGTGAGGACCGACGCGATGAAGAAGGAAAGTCGTGGCGCTTGGAACGAGGCGCGACAAGACAAAGGCACCGCCCCGACCATCTGAGGCGAGGCCGGCGGGCAAGAGGTCGGCGCCCTCGCGATGAATCGCCCGAACCGAAAAGGCGTTGCGGTTGGGCCCGCCAGTGGCCTCCGCCT
The DNA here is from genome assembly GCA_020849095.1 of Candidatus Eiseniibacteriota bacterium. Taxonomy (GTDB): domain Bacteria; phylum Eisenbacteria; class RBG-16-71-46; order RBG-16-71-46; family RBG-16-71-46; genus CAIXRL01. Next base: position 3,995 of record JADLGX010000522.1, on the reverse strand, counting down.
TGAGGAGATCCACGTAGAGTCGTCCCTCGGTGGATCTGCTGGCGAGCATCCCAAGCGCGGAGTCATCAAGTGGAGTGGCGTCCATGAGTAACGCGGGATCCGAAGATCCTTCGACCGTGTCGACAGGCGTCGCCGCTGGCGGAAGTACGAGCGCGCTGGAAAGGCCGAACCACATGAGGCGAATGCGGTCGCCCCCGAAGGCGGTTGGGTTTCTCTCGGTCCAAGCGATTGCGGCCCAGCCGTTGCTGAGCGAAGCCGCCATTGGCCGATAGATGTCGCGCTGCGGAAGTGGACAAAGATCGCCGTCGGCATTCCATCCGGATGCAACGTGATCTGTGGACTCCCTCAGGGCGATCGCGAGATTGTGGACGGTCGGCACCCGCGCGTCGATCCAGGCAAGCAAGATTCGGCCTTGAGGTCCCACGCAAATGGCGGGTTGGGTCTGTGCGCCCGGTGCGGCGCAAGCAGGGGCGCCTGTCGCGGTGGCGGCAGCATGCGCTTCTTGTGAGGCAGTCATCGTGCACAGGAGGATGATGAGAGCAAGGTGCGTCAATAGGGCAATCATCATGTAGAGCGGCGGGGCCATGCGCGAGTCTGGGTGCGGCGTACGCAGACTGCGTTGACGCGATGCCTTGCCGGTCGTTGTTCGCAGTCTGGTGCGAATGGCGCTGTGCTGCGAAAGCTGGCGTCGGAGTGGCAGGAAGCCCGGCAGGGACGCGGCCCGAATGTGTTTCAAGCGGAGAAGCGCAGTCTCGATGGTGTGTTGCGCTCCACGCCGACCGGTGCTTTGTGTGTGCTGTTCTTGTGCTTCCATTGCGTCGCCATTCTGAGAAAGTGGATCTTGCGATTCAGCACGCAAGAGTGAGCGTGAGCGGGCGGCAGTCGAATGTCAAGCAGTTTGGTTGACGTGACTCTTACGCAGTGAAAGCAGAGCTGGTGGGTTTAGTATAACTCTTTGCACTCTGCGGGTGCTCAACCCGTCGGGTAGTGATTGAGCCCGCCGTATTGTTAGAAGTGGATCGCCATCGTGAGCCGCTCGCGATAGCTTGAGGTCGGGTGAAGGAGCGTTCGCGCGCCGGCTAGGAGCGCGTCGCTCGAACCGGCTAACGTGCTCCCCGCCTTGCTGCGCGCCGCGCTCGTCGCGCGGCATTCGGCGTTCGCCGCTCGGCCGTGGCGGGAATCGCGGCGGGGGGTAGCGTGCGCGGTCTTCCATCCCCGCGTCACGCCGCACACGAGGAGGCCCCATGGCAACCGTCACGCAGCACGCCCCCGGAACCTTCAACTGGCCCGAACTGCTGGCCGCCGACGCCGAAGCCGCGAAGAAGTTCTACTCCGCGCTGTTCGGCTGGACCATCACGTCGCAGGACATGGGCGAGCACGGCATGTATCACATCTTCCAGCTCGCGGGCCGCGACTGCGCCGCCATGTTCCAGCTGTCGCCCGAAATGAGCGCAGGCGGCGTGCCGCCCCACTGGGGCGCGTACGTGACGGTGGAAAGCGCCGACGAGGCCGCCAGGCGAGCGGTGGAGCTGGGCGGCAAGCTGGTCATGGGTCCGTTCGACGTGAATGAAAATGGACGTTGCGCCTTTCTCACCGACCCCGTCGGCGCCGCGTTCAGCGTGTGGCAGGCCAAGAACCACATCGGCATCGCGGCATGCGGCGAGCCCGGCGCGCTCGCGTGGGTGCAGCTCAACGCCAGCGACCCGGCGAAGGCCAAGCCCTTCTACACCGCGTTGCTCGGCTGGAAGGCGAACGACATGCCGGACCCTTCGACCGGCGGCGAGTACACCATGTTCATGAAGGCCGATGGCCCGGCCGGCGGCATGATGGCGATGCCGCCGGGCGTCGATGCGCCCTCGCACTGGCTGCAGTACTTCGGGGCAGCCGACGTGCAGGCGACGCACGACAAGGCGCTGTCGTTGGGAGCGAAGTCGTACGTCAAGCCGACAGAGATTCCCGGCATGGGCTGGTTCGCCGTGCTGGCCGATCCGGGCGGCGCCGTGTTCGCGCTGGCGACGGCGAAGGGCTGAAGCGGGCAAGAGACCAACATCGATTGCAGGGCCGCTCCACGCGGGGATTTCGTGCAGGCAGGGGGCTCGGTGCTTTACTCTCCGAGCCCCTTCTTCTTTCGGGCCGCACCCGCGCACCGGAGTCCCGATGAACCCCAGTGAACTCACCACGCCCGCCCTGGGCAAGATCTCGCCCGAAATGTTCGGCTCCGTGCTCGCGCCGCGCCTGGGCGCCGAGCGCCCCGAGGTGGTGGCCGGGCCGCGCGCCGGGCACGACGCTGCCGTGGTGCGCATCGGCGCGGGCCGGGTGATGGCGGTGACCACCGATCCGCTCAGCATCAGTCCCGCGCTGGGCGCCGCGCGCTCGGCGCGCTGGGCGTGCCACCTGATCGCGAGCGACCTGTGGACCACGGGCATTCCGCCGGCGTACGCGAGCGTCAGCTTCGCGCTGCCGCCGGACTTCTCCGATGAAGCATTCACCGAGTACTGGACCGCCATGAGCGACGAGTGGGCCCGGCTCGGCGTGGCGGTGGTGACCGGGCACACGGGACGCTACGAGGGCTGCGACCTGAGCATCGTGGGCGCGGCCACGCTCATCGGCGTGGGCGACGAGGGGCGCTACGTGACGCCCGCCATGGCGTCGCCGGGCGACCGCATCATCGTCACCAAGGGCTGCGCGGTCGAGAGCGCGGCGGTGATCGCCCTGCTCGCGCCGCAGCGCGTGGGCGCGGCGCTCGCTGCCGCCGGACTGGACGACGGCGCGCTCGCGCGGCTGCACGAGATGTCGTCGCACGTCAGCGTGGTGGCGGACTGCCGCGCCGCGCTGCGCGTGGGCGTGCGCGAACGCGGCGTGACCGCGCTGCATGACGCCACCGAGGGGGGAGTGCTCGGTGGCCTGGTGGAGCTGGCCAAGGCGTGCGGGCACGACCTGCGCGTGGATCGCTCGCGCATTCCGCTGCCCGCCGAGGTGCGCGTGGCGTGCGAGGTGCTGGGCGTGGACCCGTACGTGTCGCTGGCCGAGGGGGCGCTGCTCTGCTGCGCGCGCGCCGAACACGCGGCCGCCGTGCTGGCGGCGCTGGCCGAGGAGGGCATCGTCGCGGCCGAGATCGGCGAGGTCATGCGCGGCAACGGCCGCGTGTGGGTGACCGAGGTGGGCGGGCGCGTGCTCACGCTGGATGAGCCCGCGCCCGATCCCTACTGGTCGGCGTACGCCATGGCGGTGCGCGAAGGCTGGAAGTAGCTACTTGCCCGACGGGTTCGCGACGAGCGGAACCAGCGAGCCTTCCGGCACGGCGCGCAGCGCGCGCGCGACCGGGTGCAGGTCCTGCTCGGGATCGGCCCAGGGCGAGCGGCGGTAGAACCAGTCCACGCGCGCCCACGGATTCTTCGCGAACGTGGAGTCCGACGCCACGCGGTCGGCGAACTCCTTCGCGAGCGCGGGGTCCTTCGCCAGCATCTGCCGGGCGATGGGCTCCATCACGTAGTCCTCGCCGTACTCCTTCTTCTGGAAGATGGTGTCGAACGCGTTCCACGCCAGCAGTCCGTCGGGCGACTGGGCCTCGAACAGGTTCACCGCCAGCGCCGCGGAGGGCTGGTCGAGCGGCACCCACAGGTCGCCCGCGCGATAGCTGCGCAGCTGGCGCTCGGTCTTCACGCCGGTCACCCGGATCATGTGGTGGCCCTCGAAGCCGTCGCCCGCCGCGTTCCAGCCGGTCACGCGCGTCATCTCGACGGTGTCGCGATACGCCTTGGCGATCCGGCGAAAGCGAATGCCGTGCACCTGCAGCGCGTCGATCGCGCGTGTCCACTCCTGCGGAACGATGTAGCCCACGGGCTGCTGAACGGTGAGCGCGCTCACGGCGTCGCGGTACACCATGATGGTGGTGTCGTACGGCGCGTCGGAGTAGCGCGGCACCGGCGCGCCGGTGATCTCGCTGAACTCGTACGTGGCGCGCTTGCCGCGGTAGGCGAACGGCGTGCCGCGGT
>JADLGX010000521.1 GCA_020849095.1 Candidatus Eiseniibacteriota bacterium | reverse complement strand
GGGCACTCGTACTACGTGTCGATCCGCACGTTCGACAACGAGGACAACCTGAGCCAGTGGCGCTGGGAGGGACCGTTCGAGCTGCGCAACCCCGAGCCGCCGGACATGATGGCCACTACGCCGGGCAGCACGTGGTACCGGCCGCTGGTCGCGCGCGACGCCGGTGACGAATCGGGCGGCGCCCAGCCCACGGCCTCGCTGCCGGGCAACACCGCGGGCACGTGGCTCAACGTGTACGCGCGCAATCACGGCGAGCTGTCGGCCAGCTCGATCGAGGCCCACCTCCGAGTGGATGGCGTCAAGATCGACTCGATCTCCGCCGGCAGCTTCTCCGTCAACCAGGGCAAGGGGTTCCTCAACGAGGGGCCGTACACCGTGCGCGGCGGCCGTCACGCGCTGCAGGTTTACTGGGACTCCGACAACAGCTACAGCGAGAACGACGAGAGCGACAACCTGTACACCACCCAGTACACGTTCCTGCCGCTCTCGATGAGCACGTTCACCACGTACAACCGCGCGGCGCCTCCCATGCGCGACGCCGGCCGCTCCACCATGGACGTGTCGCAGGACTTCTACTGGAACTGCGACGGCCTGCGGTTCGCCCATCGGTCCGGCCCGATCGTTCCCATGAGTTCGTGGTGGAGCGCGGTCGCGCTGCACCAGGTGGACTGGGAGGACGACTACGACCTGCACCTGTTCGACCGCTCGGACCTGTCGGGCCTGGGCTTCGACATTCCGCGCGCGCGCTCCAATCGCGACGAGGGGCTGCTGGACGCGGTCTTCTCGAACCGTCGCGCGCACACCGAGGACTCGTGGGACGTGGGCGTGGTCAACGCCGACTCCGGGCTGGGCAACTACCGCGCGCGCCACATCGCGTCGCAGTCGCTCGCGCTGGGCGACTCCGTGCTCGTCACCCAGGGCGCGCAGGTGATGATGTCGCTGCGTGAACTCACCATCGGCTCGGGTGAAGCCGGCACCATCGAAGTGACCGCCTCCATGGTGCGCGGGACGCGCTACCTGTACGGCCTGCGCTTCGCCGAGACGTTCGAGAAGGGCGGCATCGACGATTTCGTCCAGAAGGTGGCCACCAACTCCGACGGCACGCTGCGCATGGTGTTCGACGTGGTCGCCGGCGACATGATTCCGCTGGCGTTCTACCGCAACCCCAGTTCGTCCCCGCCGGACTCCATCATCTCGTTCACGCTGCAGGTGCGCCGCGTGCTGCCCGACATGGTGGCCAGCGCGCCCGCCAACTGGTACGCGCCCATCGTGCCGCGGCCCAATGTGGGCATCTACACGCTCGGGATCACAGCGCCCACGTCGCTCACGGGCGAGATCGGCGACACGTACCTCAACTGGTCGTACCTGAACGACTCGGACTCGGACATTCCGCAGACCACGCACGGTCGCGTGCGCCACGACCTCACCACACTGGCCAGCCCGCTGCTGCTGTTCGGGGCCGACCCCAACGAGCGGTTCACCACCACGAACGCCGGTCCGCACACGCTGCCCGGCGGCCGCCACGTGATGTCGCTCGGACTCGACTGGATGAGCGAGGTGACCGAGGAGAGCGAGGGCAACAACTCCTGGGCCGAGCAGTGGGTGTGGATGCCCGACACGCTGTCCTTTGGCGAAGGCGTGTGGCGCAAGGGCACCAACGGCGTGCGCAACACGCTGTGGGGCTCGCTGTCGGCCGGCGAGGTGGCGTGGCCCAACGCCGACGGCGTGCGCACCGCGGTGCCGCCGGTGGGGACTCGCTGGTTCGGCGCGGCCGTCCTGCCGGGCGTGGACCGCGACGTGGACCTGTTCGTTCACGAAAAGTCGACCGGTCCCAAGGACGGCTTCGAGGACTTCCTCGCTTCGTCCGAGTGGGGCCGTGGCGCGGTGGACTACGTGCTCTGGAATCACGATCACACGCCGCGCCGGCAGTTCGACGTGGGGCTGGTGCGCATCTCGAGCGACACCGCGAGCTACGTGGTGCAGCCCGATCGCGCCGGCAGCTGGAGCGTTCTGTCGGGCTCGCACTCGGGCGGCATCGCCGCGGGCGACATTCTCGACCTGCACGAGTTCGACCTGACGGCGGGCATCCACCGCTTCGACCTCACGCAGACCGGCCCGCTGGTGGACTACGGCATGGCGCTGCACGCGCCGGGCGCCGCGTTCTCCAATCGTTCGGCGGGCGACGCGCTGGGGACGGCTTGGCTCGCGCCCGAGGGCGCTGCCGAGTCGTTCACCGTCACCATCGCCACGCCGGGCCGCTACGCGCTCGCCGTGTGGAAGGTGGCGCCGGCCGACGTTCCCGATGCCGGCCGCTACACGATCCGCGTGACCAGCGGCGTGGCCGCGGTGGAGCCGGGAGTGCCCGTCTCGACCCGGCTCGCGTGGGCGTCGCCGAATCCGTCGAGCCGCACGACGCTCGTGCGCTTCGAACTGGCGGGCGAGTCGGACGTGGAGATGGATGTCTACGACATGCGTGGCGCTCGCGTCCGCACGCTGCTCCGCGGCCGGCTCGGCGCCGGCAGCCACGACGTGCGCTGGGACGGCCTCGACGGCTCGGGGCGTCGTACTCCGGCGGGGATCTACCTGGCCCGGCTGCGGGCCGGAGCTTACGAGGGCACGCTCAAGCTGGTCCGCGTCGAGTAACCAGAAGAGGGGCGGACGCCCGCCGTCCGACATCCCGGTCGAGATTCGCACCCGCCGGGACGATACTCCGGTCAGCAGCCGCTCCGGCAGCACGCCGGAGCGGCCGCGAGACCAGCCCGGCACCTGCCCCGTGCCGTGCGCCGCAGGGAAGCGCCACCACACCATGAGCGCAAAGCCGAGCCGTGCCCCCGAACGCGCCACCGCCGAAGCCGCAGCCCCCCTCGACACCACCGAGGACATCCGCACCGGCCTGAGCGAAGAGTCCATTCGCCTGGCGTTCCTCGACAACCTGTTCTACCTGCAGGGGCGCACGCTCGAGCACGCCTCGACGAACGACAAGTTCAAGGCGCTCGCGTACACCGTCCGGGACCGCATGCTGCACCGGCTCGTGTCCACGGTGAACACCTACAAGCGCACCGACGCGCGCACGGTCTGCTACCTGTCCGCCGAGTACCTGCCCGGCCCGCACCTGGACAACAACCTGCTGCACCTGGGCATCACCGATGCGGCGCGCGCGGCCATGACCAGCCTGGGGCAGAACCTCGACGAGCTGCTCGCGCACGAGGAGGAGCCCGGCCTGGGCAACGGCGGGCTCGGGCGGCTGGCGGCCTGCTTCATGGATTCGCTCGCCACGCTCGAGATCCCGGCCATCGGCTACGGCATCCGCTACGAGTTCGGCATCTTCAACCAGGTGATCCGGGACGGCTGGCAGCACGAAGCCACCGACACGTGGCTGCGCTACGGCAGCCCGTGGGAAGTGCGGCGCCCCAACATCGCCTACGACGTGGGCATCGGCGGCCGGGTCGAGGGCTACCGCGACGCCGACGGCATCGAGCGCCGGCGCTGGCTTCCGCACGAAATCTACCGCGGCGTGGCCATTGACACGCCCATCCTCGGGCACGGCGTGAACAACGTGAACACGCTGCGCCTCTGGAGCGCCGAGGCCCGCGAGGTGTTCGACTTCCAGGCGTTCAACCAGGGCGACCACTACGGCGCCGTGGTGCGCCAGGTGAGATCGGAAACCATCAGCAAGGTGCTCTATCCCAACGACGAGCCCGAACTGGGTAAGCGCCTGCGGCTCCTGCAGCAGTTCTTCTTCGTGACCTGCTCGCTGCAGGACATGCTGCGCATCCTCGCGCACAACGGCCGGCCAGCCGACGACTTTCCCGAAAAGTTCGCCGTGCAGCTGAACGACACGCACCCGGCGATCGCCGTGGCCGAGCTGATGCGACTGCTGGTGGACGACCAGCGGATCGAGTGGGCCGACGCGTGGGCGATCACGCGTCGCACCTTTGCCTACACCAACCACACGCTGCTGCCCGAAGCGCTCGAAACGTGGCCGGTGCCGCTGTTCGAGAGCGTGCTGCCGCGCCATCTCGAGATCCTGTACGAGATCAACGCCCACTTCCTGGACGAGGTGCGCGAGCGGTTCCCCAACGACTCCGAGCGCGTGCGCCGCATGTCGCTGGTGGACGAATCCGGGCCGCGCTTCGTGCGCATGGCCAACCTGGCCTGCGTGGGCAGCCACGCCATCAACGGCGTCGCGGCGCTGCACACGCGGCTGCTGGGCGAGACCGTGCTGCGCGACTTTCACGAGCTGTGGCCGGAGAAGTTCCAGAACAAGACCAACGGCGTCACGCCGCGCCGGTTCATGATGCTCGGCAATCCCGAGCTGTCGGCGCTGCTCACGCGCGTGCTGGGCGCGGGCTGGGCGCGCGACCTGGGTCAGCTGCGCCGGCTCGAAGCGCACGCCGGCGACCCCGCCTTCCAGCTGGAGTGGCGGCTCATGAAGCGCGCGCGCAAGGACGCGCTCGCGGCGCACGTGCAGCGGACCTCCGGGCTGCGCCTGGATCCGGCCGGACTGTTCGACGTGCTGGCCAAGCGCATCCACGAGTACAAGCGCCAGCACCTCAAGCTGCTTCACGTGGTCACGCTGTACAACCGCATCAAGCGCGACCCGACCGCGCCCGTGCAGCCGCGCACGTTCGTGTTCGGCGGCAAGGCGGCGCCGGGCTACACGATGGCCAAGCTGATCATCAAACTGGCCAGCAGCATCGGCGACGTGATCAATCACGATCCCGACGTGGCCGGCCGGCTCCAGCTGGTGTTCCTGCCCAACTACAGCGTCAAGCTGGCGCAGTGGGTGTACCCGGCGGCCGACCTGTCGGAGCAGATCTCGACGGCGGGCAAGGAGGCCTCGGGCACGGGCAACATGAAGTTCGCGCTCAACGGCGCGCTCACCGTGGGCACGCTCGACGGCGCCAACGCGGAGATCCGCGACGAGGTGGGGGCGGACAACTTCTTCCTGTTCGGGCTCACGGCCGAGGAAGTGGCGCGCACGTGGACCGACGGCTACGACCCGCGCTGCGTGTACGAAGAGGACGCCGAGCTGAAGCAGGCGGTGGACGCGATCGGCTCGGGCGTGTTCTCGCCCGGTGACGCGTCGCTGTTTCGGCCGCTCGTGCACCACCTGCTCTACCACGACACCTATCGCGTGTTCGCGGACTACCGTTCGTACGTGGACTGCCAGGACGAGATCGACGTGGCCTTCGCCGACCACGAGCGCTGGACACGCATGTCCATCCTCAACGTGGCGCGCATGGGCTACTTCTCTTCGGACCGCACCATCCGCGAGTACTGCGAGCACATCTGGAACGTGTCTCCCACACCGGTGAAGCTGGAGCGCTGAGCGGCCGGGCCGCGCGGGTCAGCGCGTCAGCGTG
>JADLGX010000520.1 GCA_020849095.1 Candidatus Eiseniibacteriota bacterium | reverse complement strand
TCTTGCGGCGGAAGTTCGGAAGGGTCCCCGCGGGGGTGGCCAAGCGTCTGCGGGGCGCAGCCAGCGGCGATCTGGACCGCTGGGCCGAGTGCCTGTTCACGGCGGAGAGCATCGGAGAGGTGTTCGAAGAGGAATGAGGGTCGGGCCGGCGTGAGCTTGCCAGGCGGCGCCGCCGGGGCGTTCGTCGAGTTCGAATTGAAGGCACAAGTCGCCGCACTTGCGGAGTAGTCACGATGTCCACGGGACCGCGGGAGGTTCAGACACCGAGCCGAAGCACGCCGGGACGCGGCAGGTTTGACAATGTTGATTCCAAGTCCCGAGACCCCCGTGCGCCGTGGGTTCTGATGCGCCGTTGGCCAATCGGCAACCGAGGCACTCACGATCAAGATGAGCGCGAGCGCAAAGCCCAGCCCTGTCGTGTTCATGCCTGTTCTGTCCGGTGGAGGTCACCCAAGCATGGGACCAACTCGGAGGGGGTCCACCCTGGACTTGGCTCAAGCGCGCGCGATCGCCGGGCGCGCGACGCATTTGACAGACGTCGCCTCGGGCATTGGCTCGGACGAAAGCGCCGTGTCCTGATCTCGGGCTGGCTCGCGCATTTCTGGCACAACCCTGGAGAGCGCGACGCGCACATCCTTTGCCTGCTCCGATCCCATAACTGTCGACAGCACTTCCAGGTCGAACGCGACTTCGTCGAGGTCCCGCGGAGAGATCCGGCCCACGAAGATCTTCGGGTGGCGTGTCCTGTCCATCTTCTCTTCGTCGAAGGCCAGCTCCTCATAGAGCTTCTCGCCTGGACGCACGCCGGAGAACTCGATCTTCACATCTACGTCGGGGACCAGCCCGCTCAGACGGACCATGTCGCGCGCAAGATCGACGATCTTCACAGGGCTGCCCATATCGAGCACGAAAATCTCGCCCCCCTTGCCCAGCGCGCCTGCCTGCATCACCAGCTGCGACGCCTCGGGGATCGTCATGAAGTACCGCGTCATCTCTGGATGAGTCACGGTGACGGGCCCACCCGCGGCGATCTGCCTCCTGAACGTCGGGATGACAGACCCGGCCGACCCGAGCACATTGCCGAACCGAACCGCAACGAACTTCGTGGATGACCGGCGCGACAGCGCTTGAACGTACATTTCGCCAACGCGCTTCGTCGCTCCCATTACCGATGTCGGGTTGACAGCCTTGTCTGTGCTGACCAGCACGAAGGAGTCAGCTCCAGCGCGGTGGGCGGCGTCAGCCACGTTGCGGGTGCCGAACACGTTGTTCTTGACGGCTTCACCAGGGTTCCACTCCATCATGGGCACGTGCTTGTGCGCCGCGGCGTGAAACACGACGTGCGGACGTTCGCGCGCGAAAATGGAGGCCAGCCTTCCTGCATCGCAGACGTCTCCAATCCGAGGGACGACCCGCGCTCCGTGGGCGGCTGCCAGCTCCCCGTGGATCTCGAACAAGTGAAACTCACTGCGCTCGACGAGCACCAGTTTTTCTGGCTCGAACGCTACGATCTGGCGGCACAGCTCGCTGCCGATCGAACCCCCAGCTCCAGTGACCAAGACGCGCTTCCCACGGATGAAGCTCGCTACGCCAGCGTGATCCAGCACCACGGGCTCCCGACCCAACAAATCCTCGATCGACACCTCGCGCAAGCGCGAGAGATTCACTCGGCCGTCGAGGATCTCGTAGATGCCGGGGATGATCCGCACCGGAAGGTGGGCTTTCTCCGCCAGGGCCAGCACGCGACGTACCGCGTCGCCGGGCGCGCTCGCCATCGAGATCACCACCTGCTGGGCGCCGAGCTTCTCCGCCTGCTGGGCAAGGGACTCCACTAGGCCGTGCACCCTCACACCGTGGATCGCCATGCCGTGCTTCATGCCGTCGTCATCTAGGAAGCCCACGGGCACGATGCCCAGCTCAGGGCGCGACAGGATTTCCTTGACGACCAGCGAGCCCGCCTGCCCGGCGCCCACCAGGAGAGTTGGGATGCGTGGGGTGTCGTGCTGCACGAGGCCCGCTCGCTTCGCACGCTCGCCAACTACTCGCCGCAAGGCGCGCACGCCGGCAACGCCGAGCAGTGCGAGCGCGAAGTCACCGACGATCACACCGATGGGCAAAGCGGCGTAGCGAGCGCGAAAGGAGTAGTCCAAGAAGTAGGGAGAGAGGACTCGCGCAACGAAGAGCACGGCGGAACTCGTGCCGAGGGCCAGTGCTATCTGTCGAACCTCGCGCAGGCTGGTATACGACCAGACGAAACGAGGCACCCCGAAGCCGAACAGCACCAAGTACTGAAACCCCACGACGTAGGGCATGACAAACAGCAACCGCTTCAGCGTGTCGTCGCTGAGGCGACCGTCGAACCGTGCCGCGAACGCAAACAGCAACGCCGTTGCGAGCACCCCGAGATCGACAAGGACTTGGGAAGTCCGCAGCGCTATTCGCTTCATCGCCCAGCCCCCTCACGCTGCGGCGCGACCATCCGGTGGCTGCGCGTCCTCCGAGTAGTACTTCCCGTCCCGACGGTAGTAGTAATAATGGTACTTGTACTCGTGGCGATCGAGATTCACCGCGTTGAGAACAGCGCCGACCACATTTCCACCCACGTCCCGTATCGCACGTGTGGCATGCCGCGCCAGGTCCTTCTGGGTGCCGAAAGCCCGCAAGACCAACAAGACTCCATCCGCGAGCGTGGATAGTACCGTCGCGTCGGTGACCGCGACCACCGGCGGGGAGTCGATGATGACGCGGTCGAAGCGCTCCGCAATCCGTGACAGCGTGGACTTGAACCGCTCGCTGTGAAAAATCTCGGCCGGGTTAGGTGGGAGGGGACCCGCCGGGATCACCGACAGGTTCGGCACTTCGGTCGGTCGGGATATCGCCTCCACGTCCATGTCCTCGATTACGGCGGAGGTGAGCCCGACGTCCAAAGTCAGCTTGAAGACGCGGTGGATTCGCGGACGGCGAAGATCGCAGTCGATCAGCACGACCCGCTGCCCTGCCTGGGCCATTGCGATCGCGATGCTCGTGGCAACGGTCGTCTTCCCTTCTGATGGGGCGGGGCTGGTGACCAATAACGTTCGGAGCGGCTGGTCCGGGGCCATGAACAGCAGGTTCGTGCGGATGGCGCGAGCGGCCTCCGCGACACCGCTGGCTGGAGACTCGTGTACGACCAGCTCAGGGTTCTTCACGACACTCGTCCTGCGTTGGCGTCGCGAGTACGCCGCAGCGAGGCCTGGCGCTCGGATCTCTGGAAGAAGGCCAAGGAACACCATCCCAACTTCGGACTCGACGTCGTCGGGGGTTTTCACTGTCCGGTCGAGGAGCGTGCGGGCCATCGCCGCAAGAACGCCAAGGGCGAGCCCGCCGAGCACACCGAACGCGATGTTGACCGGGACTCGGGGGCGCACATGGCTTCGCGGCGGTAGCGGGCGGTCCACCACGCGGATGTTGTTGACCTGCATCATCCGCGCGAGGTCGCCCTCCTTGGTCCGCTCGAGCAACAGCGAGTAGAGCTTCTCGCTGTGGTCCCGTGTGCGGCGAAGCCGGTTGTAGTCGACCTCGAGCAGGTTTAGCTCCAGCGCCCTCCGCTTGGAAGCCTCGAAGAGGCCTGAAAGACCTGCCTCCTGCCTGGACACCGCCGTGAACTCGCGGGATACCGCGCCCTGGACGTTCTTGACCTCCGCCAACAGGGCGGCACGGGACGTCTTCACCCGCGCTTCCGCCGCAGCAGCATCAGGATGCCCAGCACCCTTGCCTGCGCCAATCAGCGCGGCCCGATCCCTCACTGCGTCCTCGTATCGCTGGCGAAGCTGCTGAAGGAGCGGGCTCTGCAGCAGCTCGTTTGCTGGCAGCTCCGTAGGGTTTTCCGCCTTAACCTTCAGGAGCTCGTCACGCTGCGCCTTGACACCCTGTTTCTTGGCGCGGACGGAAGTGAGCTCGTCGTTGAGCTGCTTCATTTCCTCGCGCAACATGTTGGACTGGGCGTCGGGGTCCAGCGAGAGCACGTTCTTGTCGAGCTTGTACTGATGGAGGGCGCGCTCGTTGTCTTCGAGCTCCTTTCGGATCTTCTCGAGTTGCCCGCCCAGCCAGTCTACCGCCGAGCTGGTCGAGTCGCGCGCATACTCGAGGTTCTGGTCCACGTAGGTGTCCAAAACGGCGGAGAGCACGCGCTGCGCACGATTGGGGTCGGCATCAGCGAATCGCACGAACGCTAGCCGGCTGTCTTTCACAGGCTCGACCCGTAGGCGCGTGCGGAGAACTTCAGCGGCCTCTTCTTCGCTCACTCCAGGCGAAGCGCCTGCGGCCCCTGCTGGACGATTGGCCAGAAAGCTGGCGTCTTGGTGCAGCGCGAGGCGCTTGATAACCGGGAGGGCAACCCGCATAGACTGGAGGATCTTGTACTGAGTCTCGAAGTACTCGCGGTTGTTCCAGTAGGTGCCCGCGCCCATGTCCACGACCATATCGACGTTCTTCCCCAGCGGCCGCGGGGGATTGGGGTCGAACTGGATAGTCGCGCTGGCCTCGAAGATGCGGGTTTGACCGAGCGTGTAGAACGTAACCGCGAGTGCAACAGCAACTGCTGTGCCCAGCGCCGTGAGCCAGAACTTCCGCACTGTCCTCAGCACAGCGAGCACGCCGGGCGGCGCGCCTCCTTGCGGGGCTGGGCTTCCGGCAAAGGTCGGATTCTTCGGGGAATTCAATGGGGACCTGGTCTATCATGCGGTGCGCACCGGGTCACCGTGATTCATCCGCCGCGAACGCCGCCATCCCCAGGAGCAACGGACCGGTGCGGATGACGCCCGGGCGTTCGGTTGCGCACGGCGGCCTTGTGGCCACCGCGCTGGCCGTCTTGGTTTGGGGCTCGGTCCTGGCCATCGGAGCAGTGCACTTGCCCGTGTTGCTGGCGCTGGGAGCGGCTGCCGCTGCGGGGGTGGTCGGCACACGGCGCCAGCCGCGCGTGAAAGGCGTTTCATTGGCGCAGGTCGCACTGCCAGCCCTTGCAGCGTACACGCTCGGCCAGGCAATTCCGCTCCCGGGTGCGGTGCTCGCGACCATCGCTCCGCCCAACGCGGACATTTGGTCGAGAGCGCTTGGCCCGGCCGGTTCACCGGCTCCTGCATGGATGCCGATCTCGTTGGACCCTGGGGCAACCGTAGTGGAGAGTCTCAAATGGTTTCTGTACTCCGCTGTCTTCGTGTGCTCGATCCACGTCGCGCGGAGGGAGGGGGCGCGGACCGTGCTGTCCATGGTGTTCGTGACAGGCGTCAGCGCTGCCCTCGTCACCGTTGCGCACGGGCTTGCAGGCGCAACCTGGGTCTTTGGGTTGTATCAGCCGACGTTCGCCGCGGCACCGTGGCACGTCGGACCGCTGCTGAACCCCAACAATCTTGCGGGATACCTGAACCTGTCAACCTTCTGCGGCGCAGGGCTCCTGGCGTCCGCCAGAGCGCGTCCGGGAGAGCGCCTTGCACTGGGCGCCGGCATAGCGCTCTTGGTGGGCGTCTGCGTCACCACTGCGTCGCGGGCGGGCGTCGCGCTGCTTCCCTCCGGCATGCTCTTCCTCGGTGCGATTGCTGCGGGCACTCGCCGTCGGAGGCGCACCGCGCTAAGGATAGCGGCGGCGGTAACGCTCGGCGCGCTCGCAGCGGGCACTGGGCTCGCCCTGCTTGCGGCGACTCCGGCGGTGTGGCACGAACTCCTGACCCCGGGGCTCGAGAAGCTCGAGATCATCCGATGGACCGTGCCCATGGCTCAGCGCTTTGCCTGGCTGGGTGCGGGTCGCGGCGCGTTTGGCAGCACGTTTCCGGAGTTTCAACGGGGCTCTAGCGGAGTGGGGTTCCAACACGCGGAGTCGTTCCTTGCGCAGTGGGCAACCGAGTGGGGGCTGCCCGTCACGGCGCTGGCAGCAGCGCTCTTGGTTTGGCTCATGCGACCGAGGCCTCTGGGCGTCGCCTCCAACTCGACCGCAGCGGCCGCATGGGTGGGCCTGCTGGTACTGGTCGCCCACAACTTGGTTGACCTCGCCTTCGAGGTCCCCGGCGTCATGGTCGGGTTCTTCGCGGTGCTGGGCGCGTTGTGGGGCGCGCGAGGCCAACACCGAACCCCGGTCGCTGTCGAGACACGGGTCGCGCTCGCGGTGTCCGGTGCGCTACCGCTGGCGCTGGTCGGTGCGGTGACGGGAGCGGCGGTCTTCGGCTGGAACGACCTCGCCACCGACCGGCAACGCCTTCATCGCCTTCATGCTCGCGCCAGTGAGACCCGATCCGACACTGACCGCGCCAACCTCGGGGTGGAGCTTCGTCGGGCCATCCTCCGCCACCCCGGAGACGGCTACCTGCCGCTCCTGGCCGGGCTTGCTGCGCATGACGAGAGGAGCCCGACCGCGTTGGCCTGGCTGGCACGCGCTATCGAGCGCGCGCCTGTCAACGGGCGCGCGCACTTGGCGCTTGCCGAGGTCTTGCGCAGCCGTGGCGCGGCGAAGCAGTCGTTGTTCGAGCTTCGTCTGGCCGCGGAGCACGAGCCAGGACTCACCGACTCGGTCTCGCGACGCGCAAACGCTTGGGCTCGAGACATCGGTGAGCGGGTCAGCGTCGCGCCTCCCGGCCCGGGAGGCGCCGCTGTGCTCGTGGCTCTGGCCGGCCTGGAAGCCGCAAGCACGGGACGGCACAGACTGCTCGCCGAAGCGCTGGCCCGCGCTCCTAAAGACAGAGGTGCGAACTCGGCGATGGCTTCGGAGCTCCTCGCGTCGCTGTCGGCGAGTACGGCGCCCTGCGCCGGCGACCAACGCGCAAGTTGCGTCTCACGCGTGAGACTCCACGCTCGCACGCTGTCGGCGACGGACGCGGGGAACTCCGTGGGGGTACGGATCGAAGCCCAGCTCCTGCTGCTCGAGGGTGATGCGGAAGGCGCAGAGGCAATGCTGGAAGCAGCGTGCCCGCGAGCCCGTGATCGGGAGGACTGCCTCGAGTCGCGGGCAAGAGTCGCGGCCTCAGTCAGCGACTCTGCGCTTGAACGGGCAGCGCGAGACTACCTGGGCGCTCGTTGTGGGGCAGACACCGAAGTCTGCGCGCAAGCAGCGATGTTGGTCGGACGGCTCGCGGCGAAGCGCGGGGCATGGGCCGGCGCGCTGACGCACTTCCGCCTCGCCGTGCGCGAGGCACCAACCGCCGACCGGTGGCTGGAGGTCGCGGACGCTGCGGAGCATCTCGGCATCCCTTCACAAGTGGCAGAGGCACTCGAGCGTGCGCTTCGGCTTCGAAGCCCCGACCCGGAGTTGGAGAGACGGCTCGATGCTGCGCGGAGGCAAGCGATTCTGCGAAATCCGTGACTCAGCGGCGGCCTTCGCGCGCAATGTCCAGTACTGCTTCCACTACACGTTGCACGTCGGCGGTCGCCATGCGGGAGTAAATGGGCAACGAGAAGCTGCGCTCGAACAGGTCGAGGGCGATCGGATTGCTGTCGGGTCGATAGCCGAACCGGTCGCGGTAGTACGGGTGCAGGTGAAGCGGAATGAAGTGCACCGACGCGCCCACGCCCCTCTGCTTCAGCCGTTCGATCACCTCACCGCGACCCACCCGAAGCGCGCCCGGGCGAAGCTTGAGCACGTAGAGATGGTGGGAATGCCCGCGGTCCGCATGGCGCGGGATGACTTCGAATGTGTCCGACTCGGCGAACGCAGAGTCGTATTGGTCGGCGATACGCCTGCGCGCATCGGTCATCTCCTCTGCGCGTTCGAGCTGAACCAGGCCGAGCGCGGCGGCGATGTCGGTCATGTTGTACTTGAACCCAGGCGCGATGATCTCGTAGTACCAAGAACCCTCGACGGAGTACCGTTTCCACGCGTCCTTGGAGATTCCGTGCAAAGACATGACGCGCATGCGCTCGGCCCAGTCCGGTCGCGTGGTCACGGCCGCCCCGCCCTCCGCGGTAGTCATCGTCTTGGTCGCGTAGAACGAAAAAGCAGTAACATCCGCCCACGTGCCGACGGGACGCCCACGGTATTCGCAAGGGAAGCAATGCGCCGCGTCATCTATGACCACTAGACCGCGAGCGCGTCCGAGGTCAGTGACCGAATCGATGTCGCACGGCATGCCCGCGAAATGAACAGGGATCACTGCACGCGTCCGCGACGTGACGGCACGCTCGACCGCTAACGGGTCGATGTTGTGATCCGCGGCCAGCACGTCGACCAGCACTGGGGTGGCGCCGAGATAGCGCACCACCTCCGCGGTTGCGGCGAAAGTCATGGTTGGGACGATGACCTCGTCACCGGGCTGGATTCCAATCGCCTCGAGCGCGAGGTGCATGGCCGCCGTGCACGAGTTGACCATGACGACTTCGCCGCCGCCCGCCGCGGCGGAGAACCTCTGTTCGAATTCTCGGGTACGCGGACCAGTAGTTATCCAACCCGACCGCAGCGCGGCGACGACCGCGTCGATCTCGCGATCGGTGATATCGGGAAGCGCAAAAGGCAGGAAGTCCATGGGCGACACCAGTATCACCTCCAGATGCGCCGAAGCGTCTCCGCGATCAAACGGAGGTCGGTGGTCAGAGACTGTTCCGCAAGGTAGCGTTCGTAGAGTTCCAGCTTCCGCGGCAAGACCTGTTCCACGTACGCTCGTTCGGGGTCCTGGCTTCGGGAAAGAATGGCCTCTTCGTCCAGGAACTCGAGTGCGGCGAAGTCGGTGAGCCCTGGCCGCACGGTCAGCGCGCGGCGCCAACGCTCCGGATAGTGCTGGACGTACCGCGGGACTTCGGGCCGCGGACCGACGAGGCTCATCTCGCCGGCGAGCACGTTGATCAACTGCGGCAGTTCGTCGAGCTTGTAGTGCCGCAGAAAACGGCCAAGACGCGTGATGCGGGGGTCCCCGGCAGCAGTGACTTGTGGCCCAGGCGATCGGGCGCACATGGTCCGAAACTTCAGCAGCCGGAATCGGGAGCCGCGGAGCCCCACCCGCTCCTGCCGAAACAGCGCGGGACCAGGGGACTCGAGCCGCACCGCGGCGCCGACCAGAACAAGCAGCGGCAACAACGTCGCCAGCCCGGCAGAGGCAGCGACGACGTCGATGCCTCGCTTGGCGATCAGGCCAGGCGCGGGCTTCGGCGGAGGGCTCGGCCGCGCATCGTCGATGCGCATCTCGTACTCGTTCATGCGACGCCCCTCCGGTGTCGTGAACTCGCGGCGGAGGGAGAACCCGTTCCGACGGTAGAACGCGTTCACCGCGTCGTTTTCGTCGCAATCCGTGGTCAGGTCCAATCCGGCGGCGCCACGCGCTCTGGCCTCGGCGATGAACGCTTCCAACAACCGGGCGCCAAGCCCATGGCGCGCCCGCCCAGGGTCGACCGCAATGGAGAGCAGCGTGGCGAAGCCTTCCGGGCGCTCGCGCTCTTCCGCGGGACGGCGGGTCGCACGCCACAACCGGGGCGCGATCCGGGGGTGGCGCACCAGGGCGGGCACGCTCGCCGATGCGAACCGCCAAGCATCTCGCCGGAGCAGCCGTGTGAAGAACCCGTGGGGGCGCGCTGTCCCGGCCGCAAAACCTGCCATGGCTCCCCCTAGCTCGATGACCAGAACAATCTCGCCATCGCGGATCAGGCGATCATAGAACAGCTCGAGGAAACGGGGTCCAAGCGTGGTCAGGAAGAATGAGGGGAACGCACGGCCGTGCAGACGCTGGAGGGCGCCGGCATCGTCCAAGGAGGCGGGGCGAACGTGGAGCGCTTCGGTCACGCGGCAGGCATCCGAAGATCCATCGTCCGGGTCTGCCGCGTCAAGCACCGAGCTGGCGTGCTAGACAGGCAGAGCGTGCACGTGCTCTTCCTGCCCCAGGTCTTTCCGCCTGAAACGCATCCAACCGCGGTCATGACGCAGCAGCTCGCCCGCGCGGTTGTGGATGGCGGGGGCCGGGCCACCGTCGCTTGCGGTCTCCCGCACCACCCAGGCGGACAGGTGTATGAGGGGTTTGGGGGGCGGGCGTCCGCGCGCAGCGAGCTTGCCGGGGTCACGGTACTGAGGTGCTGGCACCCGACGAGCAGGAGGCGCGATGCGCCGACCCGCGCGGCCGTTCTCGCGAGCCAGTCCCTGGCCATGGCCTGCGCTGCCGCTCGCGCGGACCGCCCGGACGTCGTCGTCACCATCGGACCGCCGCTGGGCGGTCCGATGGTCGGAGCAGCAGTGGCACGACCGTTCGGCGCGAAGCTGGTCTCAGTTGTCTTCGACATCTACCCAGACGTTGCCGTCGCATCGGGACGGCTGCGGCGTCGTGAACTCATCGCCGCGGCGCGGCTCGCAGAACGGGCCGGCTACCGCGCCGCGGACAAGCTCGTAGTTCTTTCCGAAGGCTTCCGCCGTACCCTCTCAGCACGTGGAGTCCCCGAACGCAAGCTCGAGGTGATCCCGGTCTGGTTGAGCGAAGACGAAATCATGCCGATGTCGAGGGATACCGCGTTTCGACGCGAGCTCGGTCTCGGTCTGAATGACTTCGTGGTGCTATACGCCGGCACGGTCGGCGTCGTCTCGGGGGCCACCGTCGTGGCGGAGGCTGCTGCGCGCACCGCGAACTCGCGGGTAGCGTTCGTCGTCGTCGGCGCCGGCGAGGCCCTCGACGCCGTTCGAAATCGAACCCTTTCGCTCGGGGTGTCCAATGTCACTTTCTCGCCGTTCCAGCCCCGGTCCCGCCTGGCCGAGGTCCAGGCCACCGGCGACATCGGACTGGTCACGCTCGCGCCCGGCATGGGACGCACCAGCGTGCCGAGCAAGGTCGTTGGGTACCTCGCAGCGGGCCGACCCGTGGTTGCATCGGTCGACGCCGATTCGGACACGGCTCGATGTGTGCAGGGAGCGGGCGGGGTAGTGGTGCCAGCCGGCGATCCCGAAGCGCTCGCACGGGCGGTGGACGCCCTTGCGCTGCAAGATACGGCGCTTGCCCGCGTCGCCGCTCGCACAGCGTTTGAGCGGGAGTTCTCGGCGGACCGGGTCATCGCCCGATATCTCGAGCTCTTCACATCATTGGCCGGCGATCAGTGATCCCTCGTTGTGGCGCGGCCTCAGCGACGGAAGTTGCTGGCCCCCCCAGCTTTGCTTTAGCCTCTCGCCGCAATGAACATCGTCGTGGACTACGGCGTCGGCAACTTGGGGGCCATAATCAACATGCTCGAGCACCTAGGCCATGACGCTGTGGCCAGCCGCGACCCCCGATCCATCGTCAGCGCGGCTCGCCTAATCCTCCCGGGTGTCGGGGCGTTCGACCAGGCGATGGCACGGTTGCGTGAGCTCGACTTAGTTGCGCCGTTGACGGAGGCAGTCGTCGCGCGCGGTGCCCCGGTGCTCGGGATCTGTCTTGGGATGCAGCTTCTCGGCCGCAGCAGCGACGAGGGACAGCGCAGCGAGCGGGGGCTCGGGTGGATCCCAGCCGATGTCGTCAAGCTCTCGCCGCACGAGGGCGTCAAGGTGCCACACATGGGCTGGAGCGAGGTCAGCCCTACGCGCGCGTCGGCGCTCTTTCCCGGGGGCAACGAAGTCCCGCGCTACTACTTCAGCCACAGCTACTGCCTCGAACCCGATGACGATCGTGACATCGCGGCCCGGTGCGACTACGGCGGAACGTTCGCTGCGGCAGTCGCACGCGGCAGCGTCTTCGGCGTGCAGTTCCATCCTGAGAAGAGCCACCGTCACGGGATGGCCCTCTTGCAGCGGTTCATGGAGCTCACATAGATGCGACCTCGAGTCATCCCTGTCCTGCTCGTCGACTCCCGACGCCGGCTCGTCAAGTCGCGGAGGTTCAAGGACGAAGTGTACGTGGGCGACCCCTTCAACGTCATCCGCTTGTTCAACGAGAAGGAGGTCGACGAGCTCTGTGTGCTCGACATCTGCGCTACCCTCGAGGGCCGCCGCCCACGGGTGGACTTCGTGCGAGCGCTGGCGTCGGAGTGCTTCATGCCGCTTACCTATGGCGGCGGGGTCCAAAGCACCGAGGACGCCGCAGCGCTCTTCAAAGTGGGTGTGGAGAAGGTCTTGCTTGGCACAGCGGCCGCCGACGCAGGACTGGTACGCGGGATCGCCGACGTCTTCGGATCGCAGGCAGTCGCAGCATGCGTAGACGTGCGCAGCGGGCGCGATGGATACCGCGTGCATTCCCGGCGCGGGCAACTCGACCTCGGACACAACCCGATCGACTTCGCTCGCCAGGTCGTCGAGGCAGGCGCCGGAGAGATCGTGGTACAGAGCATCGACCACGATGGGTGCGGGCAAGGCTACGATCTCGGCCTGGTATCTGCCGTAGCACATTCGGTTGGTGTCCCGGTCGTGGCGCTCGGCGGGGCGGGCGATGTGGCGCACCTGCGTGCTGGGCTTGGCGCCGGGGCCTCTGCGGTGGCTTCGGGGAGCGCGTTCGTGTTCATCGGCCGCCTGCGCGCCGTGCTCATCACCTACCCGGATACGGTGGACCTCGCCTCGCCACGGGCGAACGGAGAAACCTGGTGAAGCCGAGTCGAGCCTGCACATTCTGCGTCATGGACGAGTCCGGCCCAACACTCGATTTCGACGCACGGGGAGAGTGCGACTGCTGTCGCAATGCCCGAGCGCGCATGGGCAGCGAGTGGTTTCCGACTGCGGAGGGCGAGCGCCGGCTTCGCATGCTGACGGAACAGATCGCTGGCGAGAGCCGTCGTCGCCCGTACGACGCGATCATCGGTCTGAGTGGCGGCACCGACAGCGCCTACCTGGCACACGTGCTCGCGACGCGTTTCCGCTTGCGCTTGTTGGCCATCCACGTGGACGGTGGCTGGAACACCGAGCCCGCCGTCCACAACATCGAGCGTTTGGTCCGGGCGTTGGGGCTCGACCTATACACCTACGTGGTCGAGTGGCAGGAGATGCGGGACGTCCAGCTGGCGTTTCTGCGCGCGTCGGTGCTCAACCAGGACATCCCCCAGGACCACGCGTTCTTCACAACGCTGTATCGCACGGCCGAGACATTCAACGTTCGGCACTTCCTCAGCGGCGTCAATTTCGCCAGCGAGTGCATCAGTCTACCGGGGTGGGGCTACCCGAACCTGGACGGCCGCCACATCCGCGGTATCCACAGGCGTTTCGGATCACGGCCGCTCGAGACCTTTCCCGTCATGGATGTCACCGAGTACATCTGGCGGACGAGCGTGAGCAGGCGACTCGAAATCCACCGCCCGCTGAATTTCCTCGACTACGACAAGGACGCCGCACGTCTAGAACTGGAGCGCGAGTACGGCTTCAAAGACTACGGCTCGAAGCACCACGAGTCGCGTTTCACGCGTTTCTACCAGGAGGTGTATCTGCCAGCACGCTACGGTTTCGACAAGCGCCGGCTGCACCTATCAAGTCAGATTGTCGCCGGCCACCTGAATCGGGACTCCGCGCTCGCCGCGCTTCAGATCCCCGCATGCGACGCGAATTCCGCGCGCCTCCAGACGGCTTTCGTCGCGAAGAAACTCGGCGTATCACCCAAGGAGCTGGAGGCACTGATCGCCCTCCCCCCCGTGCCCCACGAGCGTTACCCGGGCGCACGCGGGCTCGTGGACCTGGGCGTGCTCGCGAAGTCGTGGGCACGCCGTGCGCGGCAAAGGCTGGTGCGCGCGACGTGAGCTTGGTCATGGCAGACGAGCCATGAGGTACGACGGAGCGGTCGATCTCCTCGAAACCGCATCCACGAACACGTCGGGCAGATGCCGACCCGGCTCCCACTCGAGTTCGCGGGGCGGCTCCCCGTCTGCGGTGAGTGCGTAGTGGTGCTGACCCGGAAACCAGAGACTGGGTACCTGCCCCAAGAAGCACGCCCACTGGCTGAAGCCCGAACCCGACGCGACCACCGCGCTGGCCTGCGACAAGGCGAGGATGTCCGTGATGGCCTCGCGGTTGGGCGCCCGAGTGACCGCAGGCAGGCCGAGAAGAGGCCCGAGCTCGGCGTCGGTGCCATCGGAGAATACTCGCGCAGGCTGCTGGCCACCGAGCCGCGACCGAAGGTACGTGAGCGCGTCAGCATACCACTCGATGGGCGTTCTCAGGTTCTTGCGCCCGGCACGCAGCGCGGCCTCCGCAGCTGTTTGCGTGAAGTCACCTCGGCGCACGTGGACACCGATGAACGGTTCGCGCACGAGGGCTGGCCGAACGTACTCCGGCCGGGTGATGCGCAGAAGCTCCGAGAGGAGCAGGTCTCGGTGGTTGCGCATGGTTTCCCAACCCAGGTCGTCGTGAAACACCACCAGGGTGGGTCCACGCCCACCGGCCACTAGTGCGGCCTCCGCGTCCGCCTCCGGCACGCGGCGCGCCAGTGCGATGGCCGCCAGGCGTGGCACGCCGTCAACATAACCGTCGCTGGTGAAGAGGGGGTGGTAGGAGCGTTTGTCGAGCTCCCGGCGAAGGTAGGGCCCGATTCGGAACTGTCGCCACTGAGGGGCCAGCATCGGAACCGAGTGCGTCCGCGTCCACACCACGCAGCGAGCCCATGCGCCCATCATGTGGCCTAGACCGGCGCGCACCATCGAGGGGTAGCCATAGAGGGGCTCGCAAACGCCGACGCCAGCAAGCACCCTTCGCGACGCCGCGAATTCGGCAGTGCGCCGCCTAAGCGCCTTTAGAGTTGCTTCAATCATGTGACCGACCCGTACCTTTCCACGCGCGGAAGTTCTCAAACTTGGCCGATGGCCGTCAATGCCTGCCCTATGCAACCACCGAGGACCGGCGCCGAGCGAACCGGAGCAGGAGCAAGCCGACCCCAGCGCCCGCCGCCTGGGACGCGAGCGTCGCCCAAGCCACCGCCGCGATGCCACCGCGTACGGCGAACCCGAGCATGCAGGCACCCAACGTGGCGGCGCGCACCACGTCGATGACCCACGCCGTCTTCGGGTGGCCGCGGCTCTGAAGCGCGCTCTGTCCCACTCGCGCTACGTTTTCTGCGCCGTTGGCGGCGAGCAGAATGCAGAACGGCACGACGGCTGGCGCGTAAGGAGCGCCGTAGATTAAGGGGACCGCGATGGGAGCAGCCACCGCGCCGGCGACGACCCCGGCCACAGACCAACTCGAGGTGCGCCACAGCGCGGTCCGCACGGCGCGCCAGCCCGACTGAGGATGCGCCATCGGGACGGTGCTCGCGGTGAGCTCCGCCAGGCTCAGCACCTGGAGCGTGGCTGCAGCCCCAGCGGCCACGGCGTACAGACCGCCGGCATCGCTGGGGAGCCGCGAATAGACCCAGCCTTGGTTTGCCATGGTGAGCCCGATGGCAGCGAGCGCAGGTGCGTGGACCGCCATCCCCCGCCCTAGCGCGGTGACCAGGGCGCCCCGCGCGGGCGGGCGCAAGCTCGGATGCGTCGCGGCCAGAAGCGTAACGCCCGCGGCGCCCATCGGCAACGCGAACGCGATGGCGGTAGCAGTCGCATCGCGCACGCCGACTATCAACAGCGCTGCGATCGCTCCAACCCTCCCCGCCGCCGCCAGTGCTCGGGTGACCATCAGAACTTTGATCCGGGACGCAGCCACCAGCACCCCAGCGCCTAGTGCTCCAAGTATGCCCCCCGGAACACCGCAGTAGAGCATCCACCGCCAGCCGGCTGCGCACGGCCCGGTCGGGCACGCGGTCGGAGCTAGCACGGTCCCAGCGGCGATGGCGACGAGCACGAGCCCCAGCGCGAGTGTGGGAAGGAGCCTCCGCACGGCGTCGAGGGTTAGGCGCCCGCCACCGACCAACTGCGGCAGCGCCGAGGTCATGCCGAGCGTCCCGACGCCCAGCGCAACCGCCGACCAGTAAACCCAGCGAGCGAGTTCGCCGCGAGCGTCCGGCGAAAGCAGGCGCGCCACTAAGACAGAGCCAACCAGGCTAAATGCGTTCTCGGCGGCAACGCCGATCAGGCTGGCGCCGTGATCGCGCGCCAGCCAGGCGCGAGCGCCCTGGAACCGAGATGCGGCGGCGTTCATTGAGGCCGCCGCCGCACGCTGCGAGACAAGGCCTCTTCGAACACAGTCACCATCCCATCGGCGAATCGCTCGGCGTTCGCTTCGGCGGCGGCCACAGCCCCTGCCCGCCGCTGCACGGGGCGCACTGCGTCGGCCTCCCACGCGCGGCACAGGGCGGAGGCCGCGGACTCCGGGGAGTGGGGGTCAAAGAAGGCCGCGTGCTCCGGCGCTTGCTCGCGGTGGACCGGCAAGGCTGACAGGACCAGCGGCACTCCCAGTGACTTCGCCTCTTCGACGGTGGTGCTCCAGCCCTCGAATAGCGACGGGTTCACGAGCGCCACCGAGAGTTCCATCAGCCCGATCACGTCCTCTCGTGGGATCATCCCGAGGACTCGAAACGCCGCGTCGAGCCCAGTCTGGCGAACCCTTGCACGGAGCCGGTCGAAGTGCCCCGGATGCCGAGGGTCGGCCGGGTTACCACAAGCTGCCACGACCATCTCGGGGTAGCGCTGCCGGGCTGCAGTCAGCGCATCAATGACCACAACGTGGTTCTTGTGCTTCCAGAACTGGTTGGGGAGAAAGAAGAAACGTTCTGGTAGCCCGTAGCGCTTCGCCAAGCACAGGTCGGGCGGAGGTTGTACTGGCGGCAAGACGGCAAACGGGACCACCCGATCCCGCCCAGCGCCACCGGGGTAGAACCGACGGAAGTCGCGGCGCGCGTCCGCGCTAGACAGCAAGATGATGCGCGGCCCAACGAGCTGGAGGTATCGGCCCAGATAGGTCCGCCACCGGGCCCGCGCCGTGAACATCTCGGGCAGGTGGTGGCTCTGGAAATCGGCAACCCAGGTGACGGTGGGCAAGTCGAAGCGGGGACCGAAGTACTCACCCGCTTCGAAGACCACGTCGATGTCGTGGTCGTGAAATGCCCTACGGGCCACCGCATCGCGCCCCGTGAGCAGCGCCCGCGCGACCCGCGGGGCGCGGCGGGCAATCCAGTCCGCCCTCACCGGAGGCGCACCGACGGCCAGCGTGAGGTCGTCAGCATCGGCGACACTGACCGCCGGGCCCACCATCACGACGGGTTCGACCCGGGCCGACCGGTAGTGCCGGAGCAGGCGAAGGAGGTTGGTCAGGTAGTTGAAGCCACCCGTCCAGTGCCCCGCGCCGCCCGCAAGCGTGAACGCGACTCGGATCATCGAGGCGCGGCTCCGTAGCTCGCAAGAGTATCAGCAAGCCCGGCCTCGAGCGTAACGGCGGGCACGAAACCCCGCGCGCGAGCACGCGCGACATCTGCGACCAATTGCACGGGATCACCTGCTCGGCGCTCACCAGTGAACAGGAGTTCGACGTGCGCTCGGCCGAAAGCCTCGGCGACACGGGCTGCGATCTCACGCACACGAGTGGCTGTCCCTGTGCCACCGTTCATCACCCAATCAGTGCTTTGGCCGCTGCTCGCCGTGAGCACGAGCAGCCGAACCGCGTCGCTCACATGCAAGAAGTCGCGCGCCTCGTCGCCCGTCCCGGCCAGCTCGAGCCGGCTGGCGCCCGCTTCCAGTCGCCGCGACAGATCCCAAATCAGCTGCTTGGCCAGCCCTGGTCCGTATACCGAGAAGAGCCGCACGACCTCGACATCCAACCCGTAGCTGCCGCGGTATGAAGCCCCGAGCTGCTCCATTATCGACTTGTGGAACCCGTAGGGTGAGCTCGGCGACTGCGGAGCGGTCTCCGGGATGAGCCCCGTGTGCCCGGAGCCGTAAACCGCGGCGCTCGACACGAGAACGACTCGTGTGCGGGGGGCGGCCGTGCGCACCCATTCGAGCAGGCGCGCGCTGGTGGTGACGGTCCGCTCGAAGTCCTCGAGCGGTGCCTCAAGGGACGCGGCAACGGATGATCCGCCCGCCAAATGGACGAGCGCGTCGAGTTCGGCTCCGCGCGCCACCAGATCCAGGTTCGCGCCGGTCACATCCGCGTTGAGCCAGCGAGAGAGCCCCCACTCCGCGGCGTCGGGGAACCCACCGTGGCCCAGGCCCGCCACCCACCAGCCGCCGGCAGCCGCGCTCCGCGCCAGGTGACGCCCAATGAAACCTCGAGCGCCGGTGACGAGTAGCGAACGGAAGGTCGGCTTGGTACCGCGGCCTGTGTCGCTCGCACTCACCAGCGGTCCTCAGGGGCCAGTTCCCGCACGCGGCGCGCCGGGTTACCAGCCACAACTGTCCACGCTGGCACGTCGTTCGCCACCACGGAACCCGCGCCAATGATAGCGCCGTTGCCAACGGTAACCCCGCGCAGAATGATGGACGCACACCCCACCAGAACGTCCGACCCGATCCGAACGGGGCGGCAACCAAGTCCCTGATCCGTGGGTCGTCCGAATCCGATCACGGCCTTGAACTGCTCATGCCGCGCGCGCGCGCTCGTTGGGTGGGTCAGGTTGTCAAAGATGTTGACGTTGTGCGAAATTAGCGTCCGGTCACCGATCACGATCTCTGCACCAGACCAGATCCTCGCCTGTTGCCCAAGGAAGCAATACGAACCAATTTCGATGCGTCCGCCGTGCCAGAAAACCAGCAACTCACCCTTGATGTGTGAGAACTCACCGACCTTAACTGCGGAGGAGTCACCCGTGGGGTTCCGGACTCTTGCCTCAGAGTGCAGCACAGCGCCGCTTCCAACAATACAAGTGGCGCGGCCCAGAAGTCGCTTCAAGAGGTAGTTCGCGTTCATCGAATGAGCTCGATGCATGCCAGCCCCCGGGCGGACGCAGCCAGGTCAGGGTCGAGGCGGCGGCTCGTATGGATGTCAAAACAGGTTGCGTCCTTCAGCTCCTCGGCGTGCGCGGGGGACCAACCGTCCACCGAGTATCGGAAGAACGCGGCTGTGTGCGCGCTCGGGGCAAACACGTCGATCACACGGTCGAGCATTTGCTTGTCGAAGACTTGGAACCAACCGTGGTTTGCGTACCTACCGAACGGGACGGACAAGAAAAGCGTGCCTCCGCTGCGAACGACGCGTCTCAGCTCGCGAACTGCAAGGAGGTAGGTATCAGGGGCAGCTTCCTTGTCTTTCTGCCGCTGAGAGTAGAGGAAAGCGTTGTCGAGCCCGATATGCTCCAGCGTAGAAACGCAAACCACCCAATCGAAGCAAGCGTCCTTGAAGCACGTGTCTCGCAGATCAGTGAACGCGTAGGATACGCCACGGTGCCAAAACGCCTCCGCTTCAGGCTGAAGCGTCGCGATGGTGATGGTCTTCTCGCGGAGCTCGGGAAGATCGAGCAGGAACTTGTGGTTTAGCACTGACCCGGCGTCCAAGAGTCGCCCGGGTCCCGCGGGGAGGCGAGACAAGAACCACGGGTATTCCACGACGCGCTCGTCGAGGTGCAGGCCGTAGCCGGGGGCAAGATCGCCACCGCGAAACAGCCCTTCGCGCACTGCGCGGACGATCTCTCGGCGCTTGTGGGTCTGATACCCAAGACTCCAAGGGCGAGTACCCCGCGCCAGGAACACGGGGTACAAGACATCTTCCGCTGCGCGCTTGCTCTTTCTAAGAGCGTTCCATAGAGTTCGATTCATCGCCTGCCTCCCGTTCGAGTCAAGACCGTGCCGAATTGGGACATCAGCTCCTCCGCGCGAACAACCGTGTTGTGCGAGCGAAGCGCACGCCGTTGCCCTGCCTGCCCGATTGCCAGGGCGAGTTCGGGGCGTTCGACATAGAACTTCGCCTTCTCGACGAGTTCGCGCTCCGAACGGTACCCGATGACTTCCGTCTCCGGATCGAACAACTCGTGGAGATTCTCAAAGCTCTCAGTGAGAAGTGCCGCGCCGCACCCAGTGGCTTCGAACATCCTCATGTTCCCAGCTTGCCGATGCGCGATATCGATGTGGGAGTTGAAAGTCAGCACGGAGCGAGCCAGAACGCGATAGAGGTCCATCCCCCAGGCTGGTCCTCTGAAACGCGAGATCAGATCGCGGGTACTGACGCTCGACCGAAACCACAGCCTTCGAAGCTGCGCACGCCCGCCGCTGTCCGACGGCGGGGTTAGACAGGTGCCCCATAGGTCTAGGGGCGTTTGTCCCGCAAGCTGCTTGAGCGCCCGAAGTCGAACACGATGAGCGCGGGTGAGTCCGCCGACGAACGTGAGAGGAAGGTCCCGCTGCGCATCGCGAAGGCCGTCTAGTATTCGTTCTTCGAACGCAGGCAACAACTTCTGCACTCGCAGACCGCGGCTCGAATAATGGTCCACAAACCACGAGTGCGACGTGAGCACGAGATCGACTTTATGCAACGGGAGTTTCCGCGGCTGCGGCGATGCAATCCAGAGGACGACCTTTCGGGTGAGGGAACGGATGGCTGCTAGCGTCCGATTCACCGCGGCCGGACCACCGCCGATCCACGCCACATCCGGTCGGAAGCGTCGGGCATGCTCTCGCAGGGCATCGTCCTGGCTCATTTGGGCGCCTCGCGTGGTGACATTGTCGGCCACCCAAGCATTGGTGAGGAACTCGGCATTCCAGAAGTGAAACTCCACGTCCGCACCGAGCGCGCCCAACCGCCGCGTGACAGCGGCAGGCCAACCAAACTGATCATCTAAGAACGCGGTCAAAAGTTCGTAATACTGGCATCCAACAGCCGCACCGAGTCGCCCCGCGACCGACGTCACATAGGCGGTCGGGTAATCCCAGACTACGAGAACCCTCATCGCTCCACCGCCGGCCTTCCGGGGCTACCCTGCCGCAGCCGCCTCGTTGAGCGCCACGCGAGCGACGCGGGCGACCCGCGCGGTCGGCCCGCTTGCTCGCGAGTCCCCATATTCCGGCCTCCTACTACACGGCGAGTGGGACTGGCTACTGCGCTTCGAACACATGGTTGCAACCACACTGTTGAACAAAACGGTAGTTATTGGCGAGAAGCAACTCGGAAGACTCGCAACGAGATCCCTCGTCGTTGCGCTCAAAGATCACCAGTCGCGGCCGATACCGTTCCCAGTCATTGCTCTGCAGGATCCGCGCATCGAAACCCTCTGTGTCGACGGAAAGCAGATCGCACCGACCATTGTTGAAGGACGAAAGCACAGTGGCCAAAGTTCGAACTTCAACATCGTAGGTTGCCCGAAGCAAAGAACCATCCGCCAGGTAGCGCTCGGCCACCTGAGGATCAAACGTCGACAGTACACTGGGGTACAAGTAGAAGAACTTCAGTGTCTCAGCGCTGGGACCCACCGCGATGTTCAGTTGAGTATCGCGCGGCCGCCAACGACGCTGCGCGTCGATCTGATTGGGAATTGGATCGATAACCAAGCCGTGCCAGCCGCGCTGATACAACATGAAAGTGTTACTAATGCGAAACGGGTGGTTTGCACCGATATCAACGTAGGTTCCCACATGGTCACCAAAGTAGTCGAGCAAGAACCTGTCTTCGCCATGTTGAGAAAATGTTCCACGCTGCGAATACTCGCGAAATGACTTCCAGTCCCGAAAGCGATCAACGGCTGACCCGATAGCGGGGAACCCGTTGAGCGCGCGGTAAACGCGGTATTTCCATGTCAATGATGCCATTGATTAGCCCTCGGTGACGGAGGTTGGTGGATGTTCCAAGGCCAACGCGCGGAGCGTACTTACCGACTTCATCAAGTCGTCGAGAACCTCGTTCTTCGCAGGTCCCTTGAGATGAGCCATGGGCTTGTCCTTCTCGATTCGGAAGCGCTGCCTCAGGATGTCAAGAAGCAGCGCCCGTCGCGTCCTACACAGCGCTCGGCTGCCCCGATGCCTTTGCCTCCCTGCAATCGACACGCCGTCGCCGGATGTAATCCCAGCAGCAGCGTACGACCCTCGCAGCGCACTCACCGAAACGCTCCAGCCGGTTCAAGTGTCTTTCTCGCGTGCCAACTGCGGTCCAGAAACCACCCGAGCACGGGCACGAGCACGAGGCCCCCGCTGAGCAGCATCGTGAAGATGGAGCCCTCGGCCAGCCGGGTTGTAGCACCCAGGAGGAAGGCGTACACCGCAACGCTCACCACTGTCCTCGACTGAAGCAGGCACCAATACTCGAGAAACGCCAGAATACCACCCACCCCTGCCGAGCCGAGGATGACACCCGGCCAGCCGAAGTTCGCCCAAAGGTCGACTGACCAAATTGAGTCCGCACACACGCCCTGGCCTGCGATCACGGTTCCGACGACGAGGGACGGCGAAACATAGCCGCTTACGTCCGCGAGCTTCGCAATTGTCCCGATCCCCAAGCCGTTTTGGAACGGAACGAGATCCGGATAAACATGGAGGAATCCATGAACTGAGACGAGCGGCACGACGACCAGGCGATCCACGGTGTCCTCGAGTGCGTGCGCGGCGCTCTTTCCGTACGTGAGGACATACCCCAAGGAGCCGAGCGCCAAGACAAGGCCCGCCGGGGCCACCACGTGCGTCAGCCGGACCCGGCCGCCGTCCCAGCGCCCAACAAACACCGCGAGCATCACGTACAGCGCGACGACGATGATGGGTGCTTTGCTCAGGCTCATCGTGGCAGCAAGGAAGATCAGAACCACGAGCCCCAGCGCGAGCATGGCCCAGACCAAGCCCCTCGTGCGCAGCCACATCGCGATTGTGATCATCAGGAGGAACGGGCCCGTCACTTGCCCGGCCAGGAAGCCGACGTAGCTGAACGGGTTGGTGGCGCCCACTTCCTGTCTGAAATCGCGAAGCGTGACCGCCTCGCGCGAGTGGCTCACGAGCATCTCGATGCCGGTCCGCTCGGAGCCGCCGATGTAGTAGATAGCTGCGACGACCGAGAACACCAGCACAGCACCGAAGACCGGCCATCGCACCACGCGCGCGTCCACGACCGTGATCTGGGAAAAGAAATGGCGCTGCGCTTCGCCAAGGCGAAACTGGAGAAGCGAAGCGACCACGGTCGCGCCCGCTGTGTAGCCCAGGAACGTGGCGCCCAAGAAATACAGGAACGAACCCGGGATAGGAATGGGGAGGCTCGGGTTGTTCTGCCAGTACCAGACGGCAGCTGCGCCATAGCGCAGCCCGATCATCAAGAACGTGAGCCCCACGAGGCTGGGGGCGCTCAGCACACGAAAGAGATAGGTCATCCACGCGAGGCAAAGGACGACGTTGAGGATGAAGAGGGCGGCCAGCCAGTCCGTCATCGGGAAGCCTCGCTAGCGGTCACTCGCACAGACAGTCGCAGCGATCGCCCCAGTCACCCGAGCAGCCGCGTCCGCACTCAACTCCGGGTACAACGGCAACGACAGCACGCGGTCGGCCGCTGCTTCGGTCACCGGCAACGCCACGCCCTCGATGTGCGAATACGCGCCCTGGCGATGAACCGGGATGGGGTAATGCGCTCCGGCTTCGATCCCGGCCCCGCGCAGCCGCGCGACGACCTCGTCACGGCCATCCACCTCGACGACGTACAGGTGACACGCCGAGTCGCCATCGGCGCGGCGCACGACCCGGCGCACACCGCCGACCGCCGCGAGCCTGCGATCGTACTCGGCGGCAAGGGCCCTGCGCGCGGCGTTCCACCCCTCAAGGTGGCGCAGCTTGCAGCGGAGGACCGCGGCCTGGATGCCGTCGAGACGGGAATTGCGCCCAACGAAGTCGTGCGCGTACTTGCTGGTCCGCCCGTGGTCCCGCGCCTTGCGAACCCACCGCGCCAGCTCCGGGTCCGCGGTGACCACGGCGCCAGCGTCGCCGTACGCCCCGAGGTTCTTGCCCGGATAGAAGCTGAACGCCGCCAGACGGCCCATGGAACCGGCGCGACGACCGCGATACGTGGCCCCGTGCGCTTGCGCTGCATCCTCCACGACAGGGATGCTCGCTTTGGCGGCAAGTTCCAGGAGCGGATCCATGTCGACGACTTGTCCGTAGAGGTGCACCGGAATGATCGCGCGCGTGCGCGGCGTGATGGCTCTTTCGACCGCAGCAACGTCCATCAGGAGAGTGTCGGGCGCCACATCCACGAACACGGGGATGGCGCCAAGGGCACTGATCGCCTCTGCCGTCGCGATGAAGGTGAGCGAGACGGTGATCACCTCGTCACCCGAACCAATTCCCAAGGCTTGGAGGGCCAGCGTTAGAGCGTCCGTTCCGTTGCCGACGCCGATGCAGTGAGAAGTGCCCACGAAAGACGCGAACTCGGCTTCGAACGCCTCGGCCTCTTCCCCGAGGATAAAGGCACAGCGACTGACGACTCGGCCGATTGCCTCGTCCATCTCCGCTCGGATGGATTGGTACTGCGCTCGAAGATCGACAAGCGGAATGCGCTCGCTCATGGTGTACCTCCGGGATATGCCGGTCGTCCCGTGTCGACGTCGCGGAGTTCGCGCACGTCGCCGACGACCTTGCCAGGATTGCCCGCGACGACGGCCCAAGCCGGCACGTCGCGCGTGACGACGGCGCCGGCGCCCACGAGCGCGCCCTCCCCGACGACCACGCCGGGTAGCACGGTCACATTCGCGCCCACCTTGGCGTCCTTCTGGATGCGGACGCCGCGGAGGGTCGCTTTGGCCCGGGACGACAGCGGGAACTTGGCGTTGGTGAGCACCACCCGAGGGCCAAGCCATGCGCCGTCCTCGAGCACCGAGTGCTCGGGCACGAAGACGCCCGTGTGCAACCGAACGCGGTTGCCCATGGTGACTTGGAACTCGACGACGCACCCGCTGCCAATGGAGCAGTCATCTCCGATCACCGTCTGCTCGCGAACCAGCGCGCCATGCCCCGACTGGAAGTCGGCACCGATCTGCGCCCCCGCGTAGATCACGGTGTGCGACCGGAGCGTGCACCGGGCGCCTATTTCGAGAGGCAGCTCGCCCGGCCCGCGGCCCCGCGGAGGTCGGCCGAGCACGACGAAGTCGTCCACTTGAGCATCCGGTCCAAGGTGGACGTTCGGGAACACGCGAACGAGATCCATCACTGCCTGCCTAGCCTGACACCGCGCGGGACATACCTGAGACGAACTTCCGCGTGAGTCGCGGCAGACTCGTATATGGCGTTGATCAGTTCCAGCGACTTTCGCCCTTCGATGCCGTCCAGCATGGCTCGACGACCGGAGGAGATGCACTCCAACGCGTCTCGGTAGAAGGCGTAGTGGCCGAACCCGTAAACGTTCGGCGGCGCCGTCGCAGCCCCGGCCGCCTCCGTGTCTCCCGACTCAGGCTCCGCGAAGTTCCACGTGTCCACACGGTTCACCGCAAACCCGCCGACAACGACAGAGCCTCGCTCCCCAAGCAGTGAGATGCTGCCTTCCAGATCGCGTGGCCTGGTGGCAGTGGTCGCCTCGACCACCCCAAGCGCACCGTTCAAGAAGCGCATGATCGCAACTCCGGTATCCTCGGTCTCGATGGCGACGAGCCTAGAGGAAGTGTACGCCATCACACTCTCCACCGGGCCGAGCAGCCACTGGAGGAGGTCGACGTGGTGACTCGCCTGGTTGGTGAACACCCCGCCGTCGTCCTTCCATGTTCCCCGCCAGGTGTCCTGGTCGTAGTACTGCTGCGTACGGCACCACCGAACCCGGACGGTGCCCATCACAAGCTTGCCGAAGCGCCCGGCGTCGAGCGCTTCGCGCAACCGCACGATGGCGGGGTTGAAGCGGTTCTGCTTGACCACGAACAGCCGGGTTCCGTGGCGCTCGCAAGTCTCGATCAATCGGTCCGCATCGTCGAGGGTGAGCGCCATGGGCTTCTCCACCACCAGCGCGCCAACGAGCGGCGCTAACTCCGCTCCGAGCCGCGCGTGCGATCCAGATTCGGTCAGGATGCTCACCACATCCAACCGCTCCGCGCGCGCCATCTCCAGGTGGTCGCCATATGCGCGGGCACTTGCTGCAACCGCGGCATTCTCCGCTCGGCCGGGAGCCGTGTCGCACACCGCAACCACGTCGAGGTCCTCCATCGCCTTCAGGACCTCGATGTGCCTCGTGGAGATTCGTCCGCAACCGACGAGCCCGACACGGAGTTTCTCTGTCATGCCTCAGGTTCCTTATGGTGCACTGGGCCCCAGCGCGCGTTCACCGGCGGCGAGCGTATACCACGGCCGGCAGCCCTTAGGCCGCGACTTGGAAGTCGAAACCGGCCGGAAAGCCGCCGCTCGCCGGCTAGCGTTCGCGGGCAGCACGCCCACGGAGGACTCGCGCCAGCGGTCGAAATGGGCGGCCTGCGTATCTCAGCCAACGACGACGAGGCGCCGTTCCAGGGTAGATCAGATCCATCTGCGCGGCGGGCGGGAAGACCCCCCGGAGAAGCGCCCGTGGCAACCTCGACGGACGCACCATCAGAAGCGCAAGAATCATGCCGCAGTACAGCCGCGCGGGCGTTGGGTGGGAAAGCCAGCTGGGGCGGGCCATGGCGGCGAACCATCGAGTGCGGGGCGTCTCGAGCGCACCGGGCGCCGCACCCGAGGCGCGGAGCGCCCAGGCCAGCACCTCGCGCGTCTGTGTCCGATCCGCAAGCGCGACCAGGTCGCCCATCGCGAGCTCGTTGTGCCAGAGCGCCCAGGCCTCAGAGATGTCGCGGAGTATCCTCGGCTCAGTCAGGTAGTGCTGAGCCGCGTGCGCAGCGAGGTGAACCAAGGTCATCGCACGATCAAAGACCACGACAGGCGCTTCCCGAACGACGAACGCCTCGGTGCGACTCCACTGCAGGCTCGCCGGAACGGCGAAGAGATCCGGCGTGAACGCGTTCCAGTGAACCTCTACGAACAGGCGGCCCGCAGGTCCTGAGTACCCCATTGGGTGCTGGAACGTGAAGGAGCGACTCGCCGACAGCGAGCGCGAATCCAGGTCGCGGTAGCCGAGACCCCTCAACACATTCACTGTCACTACCACGTCGGCCTCCCGCACCAAGAGGTCGTTATCGACGGACTTTCTAAGACCGAGGCGACCGTGGAGTCTTCGCGCCAGCGGCACCCCCTTCAGCACAATCACAGGGATGCTCGCAGCCGAGAGCGAACGACACACGCGCGCCAACTCGGCCTCCAGAGCCAATGCCTGGGCCACCGCGTGGGGGTGCAAGTCGCTAGCGCGGGGCCGCACTAGTCTCCCCTCGACTGCGGCGCGTTCATCGCTGGGAAGCGTCGGTCAGCATCCAATCGTAGGTCCGACGAAGACCGGTATCGAGGTCCACCGCTGCCTGAAAGCCGAGAAGCGCCCGCGACTTCGAAACGTCAAGCCGACGCCGCGGTTGCCCGTTGGGCTTGCTGGGATCCCAGACCAGATGCCCCTCGTAGCCAACCAGCGACTGGACCTTTTCGGCTAGCGCTTTGATGGAAATCTCCTCGCCGGACCCGAGATTCATCGGCTCGCTCGAGTCGTAGCGCTCGGCAGCCAACACAATGCCTTCCGCGCAGTCGTCTACGTAGAAGAACTCCCGGGTCGGTGACCCGTCGCCCCACAGCACCACCTCCGCCCGCTTCGCCAACTTCGCCTCATGGAACTTGCGGAGCATTGCTGGAATCACGTGACTCGCCTGCAAGTCGAAGTTGTCGCCCGGGCCGTACAAGTTCACCGGATAGACGACCACCGAGTTGAAGCCGTACTGCGCGCGGTATCCTTCGGACTGCACGCTCATGACTTTCTTGGCGATCCCATACGGCGCGTTCGTTTCCTCCGGATAGCCGTTCCAGATTTCCTCTTCTCTAAAAGGGACGGGCGTGAACTTCGGGTAAGCGCAGATCGTCCCACACGCGACGAACTTGTTCACGCCCGCCTTCCAGCTTTCGTGCAAGAGTTGGATGCCCATCATCGCGTTCTCGTAGAAGAACCGGCCCGGGTTCTCCCGATTCGCGCCGATGCCGCCGACACGCGCTGCGAGGTGGATGACCAGGTGCGGCTTGGACGCCGCAAGCAGCCTCCGCACCGCGTCGCCGTCGACCAGGTCGAACTCCTTCGAGCGTGGCACGATCACATCTTTTGCACCGCGTGCTTGAAGCTTTTCGACGACAAAGCGCCCGAGAAAGCCGGCACCCCCTGTGACGACGACTCGGGTCTGTCCCCAGTCGATCATTGCTGCCCCTGTCGCACGAGCTCCTTGTGATCTGCGAGGGCCTTCTCTTCCTTCGCAAGTACCAAGTCGGCATCGACCATCATCTTCACCAGCCCGTCGAAGCTGACTTTCGGCTCCCATCCGAGCTTGGTCTTGGCCTTGGCGTAGTCGCCCAAGAGCAGATCGACTTCCGCCGGACGCTCGTACTTGGCGTCGTACTCGACGTACTGCTTGTAGTCCAAGTCGAGCGACGCAAACACCTTCTCGGCGAACTCGCGCACGCTGTGTGTCTCCCCAGTGGCAAGAACGAAATCATCGGGTTCTTGCGTCTGCAACATGCGCCACATGCCCTCGACGTAGTCGCCAGCAAACCCCCAGTCGCGCTTGGACTCCAGGTTGCCCATGTAGAGTTTGTCCTGGAGGCCAACCTTGATCCGCGTTGCCCCGCGGGTGATCTTCCGCGTGACGAACGTCTCGCCGCGGCGTGGGCTCTCGTGGTTGAAGAGGATCCCGTTGACGGCGAACATGCCGTACGCCTCGCGGTAGTTGAGCGTGATGTAGTAGGCGTAGGCCTTTGCAGCAGCGTAGGGGCTCCGCGGGTGGAACGGCGTGGTCTCCTTCTGTGGGACCTCGTGGACCTTGCCGAAAAGCTCACTCGAGCTCGCCTGGTAAAACCGAGTCTTCAGGTTCTGCCGGCGAATCGCCTCGAGAAGCCTCACCGACCCCATTCCGCTGATCTCGCCAGTGTACTCGGGGATGTCGAAGCTCACCCGTACGTGGCTCTGCGCGCCCAGGTTGTAAACTTCGTCGGGCTTCACCTCTTCCAGGACGTTTGCCAGTGAAGTGGAGTCGTTGAGGTCGCCGTACACCAA
The DNA here is from genome assembly GCA_020849095.1 of Candidatus Eiseniibacteriota bacterium. Classification (GTDB taxonomy): domain Bacteria; phylum Eisenbacteria; class RBG-16-71-46; order RBG-16-71-46; family RBG-16-71-46; genus CAIXRL01. Next base: position 8,345 of record JADLGX010000520.1, on the reverse strand, counting down.
CCGGAGCTTCACTTCCCGGTGATGCGGGTCCTGGTACAAATGGTCGATGCGTGCGGTGTTGAAGCTCGACGAACGGCGAACCAGGCCCCAGACGTCGTAGCCCTTCGAAAGGAGAAGCTCCGCGAGGTAAGAACCGTCTTGGCCGGTGATCCCGGTGATGATCGCTTTGGGCATGGCAGGGTCGTAGCCTACGCCGATATAGGCCCTAATGTGCGAGAGCGTTCTTCGATGTCGCAGGCCGAACGGGCAGGCCCCGGGGTCGGCTCCGGGGCCTCGAACGGCACTCACCAGAGGACGATGACGCGGCCGTCGTACGAGCTCACCGCACCGTTGGTCTGTTCGCCCAGTGCGATGTCTGCGTAGCCATCATTGTTCATGTCCTTGATCGGCCCGCTCTGGCCTGACGAGCCAACCCAGTCGGCAGGAAGATCCACGACGACGTCAGCGAGACTGACAATGTCCCCCGAAGCACCGAGTTTCGAGCCCTCCGCCAGGTACAGCTTGGCGGGGTTCCCGGCAAGCTTGATCGACGAGAACCCCACGTCGACCCCGGAGGCTCCAATGAGGCTCACGTTGACGGTCGAGCCCGAGAAGCCGCCTCCGAACAGCGCATAGGAGAAATTGTCGCCCACGCTCTGGGCCACGGAGTTGGTGATGACAACTGGTGAATTCGTAAATAGCGACGCTGCGCTGCCGTAGAACAGCCGCGCTTCGCCGCCTGCCGAACTCTGCGACGCCGGCGCTCCCACTCCGAGACTGGTGACCGCCGTGACAGGGCCAAGATTCGACAGAGTCTGGCCGGTCCGATACGACGCCACGCCGGTGTACTTCTCTTTGGCATTCGCCGCCAGAATCGTTCCCGACAGCCCGGTGTCGCCCTGGAACGAGTAGACCAATCCCGCGGGCGGCGCGGACACGACCATGGCGGGGTGGTTCCCAGAGTAGTAGGGGCCGAGGCCAACCACGCGCGATCCGAACCAGCCCTTGGGCACGGCCGGGTCGCCCACGACGGCGATCACTCGTGTCCCCACAGCGGCGGGGATGGTCGTCGTTGCCGGGAAGGCGTTCCCGGAGGTTACTCCGCGCACGATCGCGACGTAGCCTTGGCCGGCCCCATAGATGAACGCACTCGCAGCGAAGTCAGCGGCGCCGTCCTGATCGATGTCGCCGAGCGGGGTGATGATCGCCCCGAACACTGACCCAGTGAACTTGCTGTCAGCAGCCGCGTCCACGTCGACCACGTAGTCAGCCTGGGTGTGAGCCAGAGCGGCGGGCCAAGTGGCACGTCCCTTGAAGATGTATACCCTTCCCTTGCCGGCTTCGAGCGGCGCCCCGACGGCGATGTCTGGCAGCGAGTCGCCATCGATGTCGCCAACGACAGCAGCACCCTGACCGAAGCGAGTGCCCGAGACACCCGTTATGGTGACGTCCGGGTTCGCGCCGTAGCCTGACGCAGACCCAAGCCAGATGTAAAGGTGGTAGCCGTTGCGCCCACCCACCAGCAGGTCGGTGAACGCGTCGCCGTTGATGCTGCTAGACGCGTCGATGGCGATGCCGATTTGCTCGTTGGTGGTCCCCGACTTCAGCACAATCTGGTTGAAAGTCGCTTTCGACGGGCCAGTCGCGACGACGGTGCCACGGTTTCCCGCCGCATCGGTCGCCGCAACGGCGAAGTAGTAGTTGGTCTCGATGACGCGACTGTTTGCCTCGAGGGACTCCGCCTGACCCGGGGCCTTCGGAGCACCCAGGAAAGCCACAACTTCGGCAGCATCAAAATTTCCCGCGGTTATCGCGACCTTCGAGACGCGAACCTGGTACCCACCCACTGCAGACGTCCCGTTGTCGGCCGGAGCGGTCCAACTGAGCGTGAAGCTCGTGGCCCTCCGATCCTTTACCGCGACGGCCAGGCCTGTTGGGGCGCCCGGGACGACGGTGTCGACCGGCTTGTTCGCGAGCGAAGCGGTCCCAACGCCCTTTCCGGCGATGTTGCTGGTCTCTGCCGTGATGGTCGCGGAGGCGCACTCCGGAAGTGTCGCATTGGCGAGCGTGGCGACGCCCGCGCCGTCGATGTTTGACGTTCCAAGCGTGGTTACCGTGCCGCCACAGTTCACCTTGAACGTCACAGTGCCGCCAGAACCGCCGACGTTCGTCTGAACGCTGAGCGTACCTTGCCAGCCCGCGGTCCCGCTGTTCCCGTCTGTCGCTGCGTTGAGCGCCGTGGCCAGCGTCGGGCTCGTCCACGTCACGATCGGTGGGTTCCCGACCGTCACCGAGCACGGGGACTTGAGTGCCCCGGTGTTGCCCACCGGCTCCGTCGTAGTGGCGACGACGTCGTTCGTGCCCTGCTTGAACGTGACGTTGCCAAAACTGCTGAAGCCCAGAGCCCAACTCTGCTCGGTGTAACTCTGAGGTGTGCCGCTGCTCGTGATGGTGACCGCCACCGGCGAGTTCGTGGACCCCAGGATCAGGTTCTGCGTCACGTCGCTGGCGCTCTGGTACAGCTTTCCGCACAGCGGATTGGGGGTCCACTCGGTGATCGTCGGCGCCGTGCAGTCGGCCCAAACCTGTACCGTCGGGCTCGTGCCGACCGCCGTGCTGGTGTCCGTCACCTTGACGTAGAGGGAGGTTGGCGTTTGCAGGGCGTTCGCCGCGGTCTCGGCGCTCTCCGGGAGATCCGCATTCACGAACTTGATGACGAACGGGTAGCTGGCTGGGCAGTTGTCGCCGGCCGAAGCGGCCTGTGCCTGGATGTCTTTCTGACCCGCGACCTCGACCGGCGTGCCAACCCCGGCGTAGAGCGTGCCCTTGCCGTTAACGTCAGTGCAGGCCGAAACAGTGAACTGGCAACCCGTCTTGGTCGCGTCCTGATCCTTTCTGGGCTGCACCATCGACGCTGCGAGGATGTGCTTGGTGACGTCGGCTCCGGTTCCGTCAACCGGATCGATCACCTGCACGCTCGGCAACGTCGAGGCGCAGCGAACGCCCTTGATGGTCTTGGCGGTGGGGTTTCCGGCGTCGTCGCGAAGCGTGACCGTGAGGTCGAACGGCGCGCCGCCCGGACAATCGAGGTCGACGCAGCCGCCGTTTGCGCTGCCAACGCCAGCTGTCTTTGCAGGCGCGCAAACCGGGGTAGACGTTCCGATTCCGACGCAGAAGTTGTTCTGACCACTGCCGAGTGACGCGGGGAGGTCCAGCGCGTCCGCGGCGGTGGTTTGCCCGCAGACTTCGAACTGCAAGCCACTCTTCACCGGATCTGAGTCATCGGTGGGGCCAAAGAACTTGCCGTCATCCGGCGTGGTGTTGGTGAGGTCTGGGGCCATGGTATCAACCGGATACGTGACTTCGGCGCTCGCCCCGGATTCGCCCCCCGTGGCTTTGCACACCGCCTGAACCTTGTGATCTCCGTCTGGAGTCAAGGTCACGCCCGGAAATGAAGCAATGCCGGCCGCCGCGAGCGCGACCGCGGTCGATGCCTTTCCGTCTACCGTCAGTGTGACGGGCTGCCCGTCATCAACGTCGGTCGTTACCTCGAAAGCGACCTGGTACTGTTGGCCTGGTGCGCTCGCCCGATCGCCGCCCTCGGGAACCGGGACTCCGTTGAGTTTGGGGTGCGTCGGTGAAAGGACTGGCTTGCCGATCTCGCAGCCCGGCGCGCCGCAGTCGGTCGTGACCGAAATTACCTCGTCGCAGGCAGCGGCTCCGCCGAACCGAACGGTGAGCTCGACTGACGCTTTGGACGGCAGGGTGACCTTGGAGAACTTGAGCACCGCGCCTGCGGCGGTCGCTGTTCCGACCTCCTGTCCGTCGGCGAGCAAGGCCGCAGTCGTCCCGCTCGCGGCGCTGGTCGCGACCGTCACGTCGAGTTGGAGACCGTTGGAGCAATCGCCGTCGGCGTCGTCCTGAGCGCCCAGTTTGGCTCCCTCGGCTGGTGCGGTGAACGATGCGGTCGGGCACAGCCCGCCTCCGTCGCCTCCAGTGCCGCCTCCGCCGCCGCTGCTGCCACCCTCCTCACCGTCCCCACAACCAGCAAAACCAGCCAGCGCGACAGTGCCTGCCGCAAGCAAGAGGAAGAGACGTTGACGCATTCGGGCCTCCCGGAAAATCCCTGATGCGGTAGTATACGAGGCACGGGTTGCGTGTCTACGGGAATGCCGTAGACCGCCGAGTCGGTTGGCCCGGCCGGGCACAGGGCCGTCGATTTCTCAGCCTTGCTCGGCGCGCGGGCTGAACCGCGGTCGCATCCCATGCAACGAACACCCACGGGCTGATTGCCAGCCTCCGACGCCTGCTGTCACAATCGGAAAGAATGGTGCGGCCGAAAGTAGTGCACCCTGCCCGACCATCGGAACTTCCCGCCGGAGTCGTGTCGTGACACGTCCAACTCGCGCCTGCATGAAGGTCCCGTCTCACGTCGTGAGTGAGGAAGTCGGCGGCGAGGCCGTGTTGCTGAATCTCCAAACCGGCAACTACTTCGCGCTGAATCGAACCGCGACCAGGATGTGGCAACTGATTCGAAGTGGCCTCGGCGCGGACGAGGTGTGCGCGAGCGTGTCGACGGAGTTCGGGGTCGAGCAAGACCGTGTGGAAGGAGACTACGCGAGGCTCCTGGGGGACCTGACCGGTCGCGGGCTGCTCGAGGATGCGAGTGACTGCGCGTGACTTCGCACACCGGGCGGCGCACGCGGCACGCAGATTCGCTCGAATGAGCCCCGATGACCGGTCCACGCTACTCCACGCGGTAGCCATGACCGCCGCTGTAGAACTTGGGCTGCGGACGATGAGACTTCCGACCCTTGCACGGGCCCTCGGAGTTGGACTGATGCAGGACCGGCAGGAGCAAGAGACGCGAGCGGCTGCCCTGGCGACCAATCACGATTCAGTGGTCCGTGTTGTTGACTCGATTTTCAGCCGCATGCCGCCGAGTGGCCGATGCCTGCGACGCTCACTCGTCCTTGCTGGGCTGCTCCGCGCGTTCGGCCCAAGACTCAAGATCGGCGTCGCGCGGCGCCCCGGCGGAATCGCCGCCCACGCCTGGGTGGAAATCAACGGGGTGCCGCTCCCAGAAATGCGCGGCTCGACCATCGCAGGATACACGGCGCTGCGGTAGCCATGCGGAATTACCGGATTCACGGTCTGGAAATCGAGTCCGAGATCCCGCTCGACGCGGGCGTGGGAGTCGGCTCGACCGTGGACCTCGCGGTTACACTCGGGGGAAGCGACCAGCCAGCCCTCCCCTCCACCGAAGTCGCAGCTCGTTTTGGCGACGGTGATGGCTACTCGGTCTGGCGCGTTGCTGATGGCTTTCGTCTGAACTACCCGGGGCTGGCTGACTTCCGCGTGAGCCCGACTCGAATTGAGGTGGTCGCCCAGGTCGCCAGCCTCGAGCTGACCTCGTTGCTCGTCACGGGTAATGCGTTGACTCTCGCGCTCCTGGCGCGCGCGGAACTGGTCCTGCACGCGAGTGCCGTTGAGCATCAGGGTCGGGTCGTCGCATTCACGGGGTCGAGCGGGATGGGGAAGTCGACGTTCGCTGCGCTCGCATGTGCGACTGGATTGCAGCTGGTGGGCGACGATGTTCTTCGTGTGTCGCAGTCGCCAGGCGGACCGATCTGTCATCCGGGTTCGACCGGGCTTCGCATAAGGCAGGGAGCGGCCGGCGTCGCGAACCTGATGCCGAGCTGGAGGCGTCGCTCGTCGATCGACGGGCGCCTCGTCCTCGAGACCCCTGCCCCTCCGACGCTGGCAGCGTTGCCGCTGCGCGCCGTCATCGTCCCGGGCTATTCGGACAGGGATGCGGCCCCGGTTCGCCTGCGCGGTGCCGAGGCGCTTGTGGAACTGCTCAAGCATCCCCGCGTGCAGGGCTGGCGAGATCCGAGCGTTTTGGAGTTCCTGACGCGAAGACTCGCGGAACTCGCGCGAACCGTTCCGGTGTACAAGATGAACGTCCGCCGCGCCCCGCCCTTCGACTTTGCCCTTGCTGAACAGGTCGGCATCGCCGTTCGAAACGCATGAGGTTCTTCGCCTACTTCGATCCGGATCCGCGCGGAATGCGCGCCATGGAGGAAGATCTCCGGCGCAGTCGTCGGTTCGATTGGGTCGGGAGCTCAGCCTCGGCCTGGCTTGTCGGCTGCTCGGGAAGGGCCCGCTCGCGACTGGGCGAGTTCGTGTTTCTGGAGAACGAGCCCGACGTGGCACACGCGGAACTGGAAGCACGCCTTCGAGAACCCGGCTGGCAAGCGTTCCTGTGTTCGGGGAAGGGCGACTACGGATTTGCCCACTTCGACAGCGTCGGCGGGGTGCACCTGGTGCGTGCAGCCGCCGGGGTCGTCCCCATCTATTTGTGGGAATCCAGGGGGCGTCTAGCCTGCTCCTCGCGCCTTGGCGAGATCGCTCGTTTCGTGCCGGACGAGCCCGAGCTCGAGCCACTCGTGAATGCGACGTGCTGCTCGATGCATGGTTGGCTCGGGGACCGCCGGACGTTTCTGACAAACACGCAGATGCTCGCGATGGGAGAGGCCGCGCACTCTGCCGGCGCCCGCTGGTCATGCTCGCGGTGGTGGGACCCTAGTACGGCGCGGCCTTCGCGGCCCACAGCCGAGGCGGCCGAAGCGCACGAGAAACAGCTCCGCACCATCCTGCTCCGCAACTTGGAGACCGCGTTCGAGCCCGGCGGAAGGACACTGCTCACGTTCAGTGGGGGGGTGGATTCGTCTGCGCTGCTGGCACTCGCCGCCGGAACGCTTGGGAAACGGTTCTCGACCTTGTCGTTTGTTCCGTCGATGGAGCCCTTTCAGTCCAACGCACGGGGGCTAATCAGCTCGCTGGTTGGGAGCTACCAGTCGAGCGTCGCAAACAGTTGGGAGTTCGAGCACTCAGTTCGCGGTCGCCTTGCGCAGGTCGAACGGGCGCCGCGGGAGGTGTTCCAGGTGCCGAACCCAGCGCTGTGTGTGCTTCCACAGGTCGTTCGTGCTGGGGAGATCAGCGCCTTGTGCGGAGGCGAGTACTGCGACGATCTTCTTGGGTCGGAACTCACGAAGGAAGATTGGGACCTGTCGACTTCTCCCACCGACCTTCTGCGACATCGTGAAGAACTCGCAAACGGCCCAAGGAGTGCCCTGGGCTGGCTGTTCCGGCGAGCGCTCATTCGGATCGGACGCGCTCCGCTGCACCGGCCAGAGTCCTTGCCGATGTTCGTTCGCAGTGAGCTGCGAGCGGAGTACCGAGACCTGCTGAGCGATCAGCGACGCGCGTTGGCACTGGACCCCCGCCCCCGGGTGTTCGTTGCAAAACGGCTCGAATCCGCTCAGACGGCGGTGGCACAGAACTGGGAGGTCACCAGCGCGCTGGGCGTTCGCCGAGTCTATCCCTTCCTTTCGCGCGAACTCGTGGAACTGGCTTTCGATTGCCATCCCTCAGAGGGAATCGGACCCGGAACCAAGAAGCTACTCCGTCAGTCGCTCCGGGGGCTTGTCCCGGACAGTCACCTGCTTCGCGAGGCGAAGGAGAACTGGACGGAGCCGGCGAGCACCACCGGCTGGAGGCGGATGATTCCTCAGGAATTGTCGAGAATCGTGGCCCCGGCCCTGGGTTCGCGGCCGCCGGACCGAATCGACAGCCGTGACGCCTTGCGTCTCACACTGCTCTTGAATATATCTCAAGCGCTGCGCACCGTACGGGCCGAGCGACGTGCGGTGTGAGCGCGCAAATCACGAAGCGGACAAAAATGCAGGACGAATCGAGCAGCGACGACCCGGTCGCCCGGGCCGTGTATGAACCTCCGGCGGTCAGAGATCTCGGCACATTGTCCGAGCTTACGAACGGAGGCGACTGCGGCGACGACGGCGGCGGATTCGGCGGGGCTGTGTCTTGCTAGGCAGCGCCGTCGCCGTGGCGGACCGTGGGCCAGGCGGGGGGCGGTCGGGCCCGCGCGCGGCCGAGCGTGTTCGGTAGCGCGCGCCCGGGTTTCTCCATCGCGGTCCTCTTCGAGAGAATCTCACTGAAGACGGCGCACGTCGTCGTCATCGGCGCGGGCTACGTCGGCTTGCCGCTGGTCGCCGAGTCGCTGCGCGCGGGCTTCAGGGTCACCGCCCTTGAGCGCAACCGCGAGAAGGTCCGCCTCCTCAACGCCGGCGAGTCCTACATCCAGGACGTCCCCACCGCCGATCTGGCGCCCCACGTGAAGGCGCGGCGGCTCGCGGCCACCGCGGACCCGGCGGTCTTGGCCGAGGCCGACGCGGTGATCGTGTGCGTGCCCACGCCGCTCAACAAGACCAAAGATCCGGACATGCGCTTCATCGTCGCGGCCACCGACGAGATCGTGAAGCACCAGCACCCGGGCATGCTGA
>JADLGX010000519.1 GCA_020849095.1 Candidatus Eiseniibacteriota bacterium | reverse complement strand
TGCAACTATTTCCCCCTCTCGGGCGTTCTAACAGGTGACACCCGAAGCGAGCGGGTGGCGCGCTGCAGAGCTGAGAGATCATCCGAAGAAGTGGCAGGGGCGGCCTGGGCAGGGCCCGCCGGCACAACGAGGGGTGGCGTCCGGAGGAGACTCCGGACGCCACTTTGCCGTTTGGGCCGGATGGCTCAGCGGGTGAACAGCGCGTTGGCGCGCGCGCGAACGGCCGGATCCTCGGAGTCGCCCAGCGTGAGGATGCGCTTGCCGGCCGGGCTGACCAGATACAGCCAGTCGTACGAGCCGCCGCCCTTGCGATAGCGGTGCTGCTCCACGAGCAGGTTGCCGGCGTAGCGGCCGCGCCGGACCACGAACAGCGAGTTGGCCCCGCAAACCAGACGTGGAGTGTTCTCGAGCAGGTCGAGCGCCACGACCGCGTCACTCGTCACCGTGTGAAGGGTGGTGAAGTACACGCGCCGGCCGTCCGGGGAGAACTGGGGCGAATGCAGGCCGGCCATCGGCGTGATCAAGCCGGGCAGGGGATCACCGGCGGCCAGGAGCACCCGCGGCTGCGAACCGTCCACGCGGGAGAACCACAGCTCGGCGGCCGCGAGACTGTCCCCCGAGGGAGTGGGCGCGAAAAGCCCCGGCAGCTCGCGCAGGTAGACCACGAACCGCCCGTCCATCGACGTGTCCGCTTCGGTGGCGCCGACCGGCAGTTCGGCACGACAGATGGCCGGCGAGGCGGCCAGCAGGAAGAGCGCGACCCAGGCGAGTCGAATCGGTTTCACGGGGTTCCTCCGGTCGGGCCGCTGCTCGGCACGGCTACCGCCAGCCGATCTTCCGCCCGCGGTTCTGCTTCACGAGCCAGTCCATGAGCGGCCGGTAGTACTCGACCATCGCGCGCGTGGACAGGTCCTCGCCCGTCGCCTCGCGCAGGATCACGCGCCAATCGCGCGTCGCGCCCGGAGCCTGCATGCGCGCGAGGAATGCGCCCACCTCCGCGTGCCCGGCGAAGTTGGACTGTCGCGGGTCCTGCCGCACGACGTTCTTCGCGATGTGGCAGTAGACCTGGTACTCGAACACCGTCGCGATCGCGTACGAGAAATAGTAGGCAGGCGCGTCGTTGACGTGCGTCTTCGTGACCGGGTCGCAGAACTCCTCGCCGCGCGTCGAGGGCGGCACGACGCCCTGGTAGTCGCTCACGTACTTCCACCAGCGCGCGTTCCACTCCTGCGGCGGCAGTCCGTTCGCGTACACGTCGGCTTCCCAGTGCGTCATGGGCCCGCACGCGAAGAACATGAAGGGAATCGTCGCCAGCGCGTCGTGCAGGAGCGTGCGGATCTCGGCATCCTTCGACCTCCTGCCGGCGGGGATCAGCCCGAGCGACTGCAGGTACGGCGCCTGACGCGACGCCATCGCCGCGACCTCCGCGAACCCCTCGTGAAACGCGGGGCTCGCGCCCTCGCGCAACAGGCAGGGCACTTCCGGCCGGGTGTACGCGAGGTCGTAGTACGCATGCCCCAGTTCGTGATGCACGGTCATGAACCACTGCTCATTGCTCTCGACGCTCATCAGCGAGCGGATGTCGTGTTCCAGATCGATGTCCCAGCACGACGCGTGCGAGTTCTTGCGCCGCGTGGACGGCGGCTGCACCGGGTAGAGGTCGGAACTGGACCAGAAGGTCGCGGGCAGCGGCGCGAATCCGAGGCTCGTGTAGAAGCGCTCGCCCGTCTTCACGATCCACTCGGGGCTCCGGGCGGCGAGCGCCGTGTCGAGCCCGGGCACCTCGACGAGTGACTGCCACTCCTGTCCCCAGCGATTGGGCAGCCAGTCCGCCGGTATGCGGTCGGGCACCGGCTGGCCGTAACGCCGGGCGAGCTCGTGGCTCGTCCACGTGTAGAGCTGTTCGTAGAGCGGCCGCAGCGTGCGCAGGAAGTCCTCCTGCATCGCGAGCACTTCGGCGGCCGTCATGCCGTGGTGGGCGGCCTGCAGCGAGAAGTAGTCGGGATAGCCCAGCTCGCGCGCCACTCCGTTGCGCAGGCCCTGCAGCCGCGCCATGCCCGGGCGCAGCGCGGGGCCGATCGCCTTGGACGCCTCCCAGGCGTCGCGGCGCTCGGCGGGATTCGTGGACTCCACGATGCGCTCGTCGAGATCGTTCGCGCTCAGGTCCTTGCCGCCCAGGCGGAACTGGAATCCGTTCATCGTGGAGGCCTGCTGCGTCTCCGCCTCGATGCGCGCCGACACCAGCCCCGGGTTCGTCATCGGCCCTTCGGCCGCGAGCAGCAGCGCCCGCCGCAACTGGCGCACCGTGAGCGAATCGAGCTCGGCCGAACGGCCGAGCAGCTCGCGCGCTTCGGTGATGAGAACGGGATTGCCCATGAACGCCGCGCGCGCCTTGGACGCCGCGGCGGAAGCCGCGTCGTGCGCGTCGCTCACGTCGGTCGCGGCATCCCACGCCGCGCGCTGTTCGATGGTGTAGAGCGCCTGGTAGCTGGCGTTGACGAGCGCCAGGAACCGGTCGGCGCGCTCCTGGAGGGGCGTGCCCGCCACGGCGGGCGCGGCGAATGAGTGCGACAGCGCGGCGGCGAAGACCGCGGCGAAGGCGAAACGCAGGAGCTTCATGAAGGAGTTCCTCGTGAGGGAGGCGGCGCCGGCGAGAGCATCGCCCGCCGCCGGTTTCGGATCAGCAGACGGGCTGGGTGAACGTCTCCCCGGCCTCGGCCTTTCGCACGAGCAGCGCGCACGGCTCGAACCGTACGCCCTTCTCCGCCTTGAGCGCGGTCAGCCGTGCGGCGACGTGCGCCAGCCCCAGCGAGTCCGCCCAGCGCAGCGGGCCGCCGCGGAAGGGCGAGAAGCCGGTGCCGAAGATCATCGCCAAGTCCACATGCCCGGGATCCGAGACGATGCCCTCCTCCACGCAGCGCGCCGCCTCGTTCACGATCGCGAGTCCCATGCGCTCGCTCAGCTGGTCGAGCGACGCGGGCTTGCGCGTCGCGGTGATGCCGAGCAGCGTGGAGACTTCCGGGTCCGGCGAGCGGCGCTTGCCCTGATGGCGGTAGAAGCCGCGCCCGTTCTTTCGGCCCAGCCGGCCCGAAGCGACGAGCTTCTCGAGCAGCGGCGCCGGCGCCATGCGCCCGGGAAAAGCCGCGCTCAGCACGCCCGCCACCTTGAGCGCCACGTCGAGCCCCACTTCGTCCACCACCTCGAAAGGTCCCATGGGCATGCCGAACTTCTTCATCGCGTGGTCGATGTCGGCGACCGTGAAGCCCTCCTCGAGCAGGTGCATGGCCTCGCGCAGGTAGGGCATGAGCACGCGATTGACCACGAATCCCGGGGAGTCCTTCACGACCACGGGCGTCTTGCCCAGCTTGCGGGCCAGCGCCACCGCGGTGACCAGCGCCGCGTCCGTGGTCTTCTCCCCGCGCACCACCTCGAGCAGCGGCATCTTGTGGACGGGGTTGAAGAAGTGGAACCCCACGAAGCGCCCGGGATGCTGCAGCCCCTCGGCCAGCGCGTTCACGCTGAGCGACGAAGTGTTGGTGGCCAGGATGGCGTCGGGGCGCACGCGCACCTCGAGTTCGGCGAACACCCGGCGCTTGATGTCGAGGTCCTCGACGACCGCCTCGATGGCGAGGTCGCAGTGCTCGAAGCCGGAAAGCTCGAGCGTGGGAAGCAGCAGGGTCATCTGGCCGTCTTTTTCACGCGAGGGCGTCCGCCTCCGGCGGCCGCGCTCGTCGAGGATCGACCGCACGGTCTGCAGCCCCTTCTGCAGCGCCTCGGGCCGCACGTCGCGCCAGCGGACGCTGATGCCGTTGCGGCTGGCCAGCTCGGCGATGCCGCCGCCCATCACGCCGGCGCCCGCGAGCGCCATGTGGCGCACGGCCGCGGGCTCGATCGTGGCGTCCGCCACCACGTCGGCGCGCTTGGCGTCCTCCTGCAGGAAGAAGATGCGCACGAGGTTCTTGCACACGGCGCCCGTCACCAGCGGCGCGACGGCATCCACCTCGAGCGCGAGCGAGTGCGCGAGCGAGTTGGCCATGCCGCGTTCGATCACGTCGAGCGCGGCCAGCGGCGCGGGATAGTGCCCGCCCGTCTTCTGCAGCACTCCGGCACGCGCCTGCTGGAACACGATCGCGCGGCCGGGCGCCGACTCGAGCAGCGCGGGCACGAGCCCGCGCGGCCGGAAGCGGTCGCGGCGCGATCCCGGCGGGCGCTTCGAGATGTCGGCCAGGCGCTTTTCGGCCGCCTTCAGCAGCCAAGCCGCGGGCGCGGCCTTGGCGACGATGCCCATCTTCTCGGCGCGCTTCGCGTCGAGGTTTCGCCCCGTCAGGATCAGGTCGAGCGCGGACGGCAGCCCGATCAGCCGCGGCAAACGGGAGGAGCCGCCGAACGCGGGAAAGATCCCGAGCAGGACTTCGGGCAGCCCGATCTGGGTGCGGGACTCCTCCGCAGCCACGCGCGAGTCGCACGCGAGCGAAATCTCGAGCCCGCCACCCAGGCAGACGCCGTCGATCATGGCCACGGTGGGCACGCGCAGCTCCGACAGCCGGGTGAAGGCGGCATGCGCGCGCCGCACGAGCGTGCGGACCGCTTCGGGGTCGGTGATCGAGCCGATCACCCGCACGTCGGCGCCCGCGATGTACGAGCCCGCCTTGCCGCTGCGCAGGATCACGCCGGCCAGGTCGGTGCGGGACTCCAGCTCGGCCAGCGCGCTCTCGAGCCCGGCGATGGCCGCCTCGTCGATCACGTTCACCTTGCGGTCCGGGTCCTCGATGACCAGGTGGGCGATGCCGCCCGCGGGATACTCGACGCGAAAAGTGCCCATCACGCACGCTCCAGGACGAAGGCCGCGCCCTGCCCGCCGCCCACGCACAGCGTGGCCATGGCGTAGCGGCCGCCGCGCCGGCGCAGTTCGTGCAGCGCGGTCAGCAGCAGCCGCGCGCCGCTCGTGCCGACCGGATGGCCGAGCGCGATGGCGCCGCCGTTCGGGTTGAGCTTCTCGAGCGGGATCTCGCCCAGCGCTCGATCGCGCCCCAGCTCGGCACGCGCGAAGTCGGCGGACCGGGCGGCGGCGAGGCAGCCCAGCACCTGGGCAGCGAAGGCTTCGTTGATCTCGAACAGGTCCATGTCGTCCAGCGTGAGCCCGGCGCGGTCGAGCGCCTTCGCCATGGCGTACACGGGGCCGAGCCCCATGCGCGCGGGCGAGCAGCCCGCGAACGCGAACGCGCGGATGCGGCCCAGCGGCGGTGCGGCCCACGCCTGCGCGGTGGCTTCGTCCGACACCAGCAGCGCCGCGGCACCGTCCGTCACCTGGCAGGCGTTGCCCACGGTGACGGTGCCATTGCGCCGGTCGAAGTAGGGCTTGAGTTTGGCGAGCGCCTCGAGCGTCTGGCCGTCGCGCGGGCCGATGTCGTCGCGCACGGCTTCGTAGCGCGGCGCGGCGAACACGGGCACGATCTCCTCGCGCAGGCGTTCCTGCGCCGCGACCGCCAGCTGGTGGCTGCGCAGCGCGAACGCATCCTGCTGTTCGCGCGTGATGCCGAAGTCCTTGGCGATGTTCTCGGCCGTCTGCCCCATGTTGAGCCCGCAGACCAGATCGGTGAGTCCCTCGGCGATCGCGATGCGCGGGGTGAGCATGGCGGGCTTGAAGCGTGTGAGCTGCCCCAGCTTCTGCACCGGCGTCTTGGCGCGCATCAACCCTTCGAGCCACTCCGCGTACTCGGGCACGTACTGGAGCGGGATCTGCGTCATGTTCTCCATGCCGCCGGCGAGGACGAGCGAGGCGTCACCCGAGGCGATGCGATACAGCGCGCTCGCCACGGCCTCCATGCCCGACGCGCAGTTGCGGTGCACCGTGAACGCCGGCACCCGCTCGGGCACTCCGGCGCGCAGCGCGACGATGCGCGACGAGTTCGCGGCCTCGGACGGCATGGCGCAGTGACCGAAGATCACCTCGTCCAGGCGGGCCGGATCCAGCTCGGCCCGGGCGATGGTCTCGGCGGCGGCGACGCGCCCCAGTTCGTAGGAAGTCACCTTGCGGAAGGTGCTTCCGGCTTTCACGAAGGGCGTTCTCACGCCCGACAGGATCCATCCGTTCGTGGGCATCAGCGGATCTTCGCGAGCAGTTCCCGGGCCTCGGCCTGGTAGCGCGCATCGAGCGCGCTACTGGTCGGCGGCAGGGCGACCGCCTTTTCGAGTTCACGTCTGGCATCCGCATCCCGGTGCAGCGCGCGCAACAGGCGGCCGTACTCGAGGCGGTGGTTCACGTAGGCGGGCTCCAGGGCGATCGCCTTCTGGAACGCCGTCTCGGCGTTCGCGGTGGAAGCTCCCTTGGGCACTCCGCCCAGCACGGCGTTGGCGGCCATGCGCTGGACGGCGTTGAGTCCGGCGATCTTCACGTTCCAGACCGCCAGCACGTGCCATCCCCGGCCACTCGCCGGGTCCCTCTGCAGCGCGCGGTCCACCTCGGACTTGATCTCGCGCGAGAGCGCCAGCTGGGTCTTGGCCCCTTCCCCCAGCGCCTGGCGGCCGAGCGCCACCGCCAGCCAGACGTGGCCAGCGGCCGAGTCGGGCGCCACCTTGACCGCGGCGCGGGCGTGCTCGACGGCGGCGGCCCGGGTCCGGCGCTGCTCGTCCCCCTTCTGGAGTTCGGCCAGCTCGGACTCGGCGCGGGCGGCGCGGCACAGCGCGGCGAAGGCGAGGGGCGTGATGCCCAGCGCGGACTGGTAGGCGGAGCGGGCCTCGGGCAGGCGCGCGGCGGCGTAGTGCTGGTCGCCCTCGGCCACCCATTCCTCGGCCGATCGGGCGGCGGCCGCATCGCGCGGTCCCAGGGACAGCGCGGCGAGAGTCGCCAGCAGCGTGGCCATCGGGATCGAACGACTGAGGAATGAGCCCGCCATGTCCCGCTCCCGGTAGACCGCGCACCACGCGCAGATGCGGCGGACGATGCGCCAGTGCTTTCGGCGTTGTCAAACTCGTCAACATGGTGTTACGTCTCGCCCACCCCACGGTACCCACCACGCCCGCACCCGCGAATGCTGCGGGCTCCGGAGTCCGAATGGCCAAGACGCTGATTCAGATCTTTCTGGACACGGCCGACCGCTTCGACAAACCCGCCCAGTTCATGCGCAAGAACGCCGTCGGCTGGGAATCCATTCCCGCCCGCCAGGCGCTCGCCGACATCGAGTCGCTGGCCCTCGGCCTCGCCTCGCTCGGCATCGGCAAGGGCGACCGCGTGGCGCTCCTCTCGGAGAATCGCTACGAGTGGGCGGTGACCGATCTGGCGACGCTGGGACTCGGCGCGGTCACGGTGCCCATCTACCCGACGCTCACCGCTCAGCAGGTGCGCTACATCCTCGAGAACTCCGAGGCGAAGGCGTGCATCGTCTCGACGCCCGCCCAGTACGACAAGCTCCAGCAGATCGCGGACGCCCTCCCGCACCTCCGGGTCATTCTCGCGATGGAGCCCGCGCCGGTGCTGGGAGCGCGCGGGCAGTCGTTCTCCGCGCTGCTCGAAACCGGCGCCAGGCTGCGCGAGGCCCAGCCGGGCGCGTTCCGCGCCGCCGCCGCGCTGGTGCAGCCCGGCGACCTGGCCACCATCATCTACACCTCGGGCACGACCGGCGACCCCAAGGGCGCCATGCTGAGCCACGCGAACATCGCCTCGAACGTCGAGGCGAGCCTGAAGGTCGTGGACCTGAACGAGCGCGACCGCTGCCTGTCGTTCCTGCCGCTCTGCCACATCTTCGAGCGCATGGCGGGCCTGTACTGCATGCTGCAGGCGGGCGCGACGATCGCGTACGCGCAGTCGCTCGAGACGGTCGCGGCCGACGCCATGGAAGTGCACCCCACCATCCTCACGGGCGTGCCGCGCTTCTACGAAAAGGTGTACGCGCGCGTCATGGAAAACGCGCTCGCGTCCCCCCCGATCCGCAAGAACGTCTTCTTCTGGGGGCTGCACGTGGGCGTCGCCGTGGCGCGCCTGCACTTCAAGGGGCGCAAGCCCTCGGGCTTCCTCGCGCTGCAGCACGCCATCGCGGACAAGCTGGTGGGCGCCAAGGTACGCGCGCGCGTCGGCGGCAACCTGCGCTTCTGCATCTCGGGCGGCGCGCCGCTCGGCCCCAAGGTGATGGAGTTCTTCTTCGCGGTCGGCATTCCGATCGCCGAGGGCTACGGACTCACCGAGACTTCGCCCGTCATCTGCCTGAACCCTCCCGGCCGCGAGAAGCCCGGGGCCGTCGGTCCGGCGCTTCCGGGCGTGGAGGTGCGCATCGCCGAAGAGGGCGAGATCCTCACGCGCGGGCCGCACGTCATGATGGGCTACTTCCGCAACGACGCGGCGACCGCCGCCTCGATCCGCGATGGCTGGTTCCACACCGGCGACGTGGGGCACTTCGACGAGGACCAGTACCTGGTCATCACCGACCGGCTCAAGGACCTGCTCGTCACGGCCGGCGGCAAGAAGGTGGCGCCCCAGCCGTTCGAGGGCCGGCTCAAGACGAGCAAGTGGATCTCCGAGGCGGTCATGCTCGGCGACCAGCGGCCGTTCTGCATCGGCCTGCTCGTGCCCAACTTCGTGGTGCTCGAGACCGAGGCCAAGGCGCACGGCTGGGCCCACAACAACCGGCACGAGCTGCTCTCGCACCCCGATGTTCTCGCGATCTACCAGCGCGAGATCGACCGGCTGAACGCCGACCTCGCCTCATTCGAGCAGATCAAGAAGTTCGCGCTGCTCGATCGCGAGCTGAGCCAGGACGCCGGGGAACTCACTCCCACTCTCAAGGTCCGGCGGCGCATCGTCACCCAGAAGTTCGCCAGCCAGATCGAAGCGCTCTACGCGCCCGGGGCATGAAGCAGCCGGGGCACATCCTCCTCCATCCCATCCCACCTCCTGCTCCTCCCATTCAGGAAAGGGCCTCATGAAACTCCATCGAACCGCGCTTGCGGCCGCCTTCGCGGCGGCACTCCTGGCGCCCACCCTCGCCCACGGCTCGGGTTACGCCATCTACGAACAGGGCGCCGCCGTGCTCGGCATGGCCGGCGCGGGCACGGCTTCCGTTCACGACGCCTCCGCCGTGTTCTACAACCCCGCCGCGCTCGTGAAGCTCGAGGGCAAGAGCGCCTACTTCGGCGGCACCTGGCTGTCCACGCACAACTCGTTCGCCGGCGTGGACCCGGTGCCCGGATTCGGCGTCACCGAAGAGACCAACACCGGCAACTTCTTTCCGCCGACGGTCTACTGGACCAACCGGCTGTCCCAGAAGTGGGCGTACGGCGCCGGACTGAACGCTCCGTTCGGGCTGGGCATGGACTGGGCCGATCCCGAGTCGTACTCCGGCCGCAGCCGTGTCACCAAGGCATCGCTGCAGGGCGTGAACGCCAACTTCAGCCTCGCCTACGCGGTCACCCCCACGTTCAGTGTCGGCGCGGGATTCGACGCGCTCTTCGCCGGCGTCGAGGTGAACCAGATCGCCACGCAGGTGATTCCCGGCGGCGGCGGCGCGATCGCCAACGTCGCGAACGTGAAGCTCAAGGGCGGCCTGACTCCGGGCTACGGATTCAACACGGCCTTCCTGTGGAATCCGGACGCCAAGTGGAAGTTCGGCGCCTACTACCGCAGCGGCTTCGAGATCGCCATCGACGACGGCGAGGCGACGTTCACCCAGATGCTGACGGGCGACACGCTGTTCGACGCCGTGGTCGGCGCCGGACTGCCCCCCGCGCAGACGGTGTCCACCACGCTCAAGTTCCCGGCCATGTTCTCGGCGGGCGCGGCGTGGAGTCCCGTTCCGGAGTGGACGTGGGAAGTGGACGCCAACTTCACACAGTGGTCCGTGTTCGACGAGCTGGCGTTGAACTTCGCGACCACGCCGTCCAAGAACTCGGTCGTGCGCGAGGACTACGAGGACTCGTGGCGCGTGAGCATCGGCGCCGAGCACCGCCTGCCGGGCCACACGTACCGATTCGGCTACTACTACGATCAGGCGGCCGCGCCGCTGGCCTCGCTCACCCCGCTGCTGCCGGACGCGCCGCGTCACGGCGTCACGCTGGGCCTGGGCTGGCAGCTGGGCGCCGCCAAGAAGTGGACGCTCGACGCCTACAACCTCGCCCTCTTCGTCGAGAATCGCAGTACCGAAGGGCAGGAGCGCGACGGGTACAACGGAACCTACAAGGCGTACGTCAACGCCACGGGCCTGAGCCTCGCCTACCACTGGTGAGCGCCGGAGGACACGACGACATGAAGAAGCATCTTCGACTGACCCCGGTCCTGTTGCTGGCGGCGTTCCTGGCGGGATGCCAGGGCCCCTGCGATTCGATCGAGAGCCTCACCGGCCCGTCGCTCACGAGCGGCACGGCCGACTTCACCACCTACGTCTCGGCGGGCACGAGCATCTCGGCGGGCTACCAGTCCGGCGGCATCGTGGATCGCCACCAGGTCCGCTCGTTCCCGGCGATCTTCGCCGGGCAGGTCGGCAAGACGGTGCTCCAGAACGGGCAGGGTGACTTCACGTTCCCGTCCATGGGCGCCGACGGCTTCCCCGCCCTCATGGCGATCAAGTCGTTCACGCCGCTCATCGTGAACAACACCGGCCGGACGCTGGGCTATCCGGCGGCCAACTACACGCAGGCGACGCCGTTCCACAACATGGGCGTGCCGGGCTCGATCGCGCTCGACTTCGCCGACACTTCGCGTTACCACGCCACGCCGGACCCGAACATGTTCTCGGTGGTCGCCCGCTACCGCGGAACGGTCGCCCAGCAGGTGCTCGGGCAGGGGCCGACGTTCATTTCGTACGAGTACGGCGCCAACGAAGTGCTCGGCAACGCGACCACGGGCGGAGTGACGCCGCTGTTCCCCTCCGCTTCGTACGCGGCGCTGCTGACCGGGCACATGAACGCCATCCACGGCACGCTGCCGAACACCAAGCTGGCCCTCTTCACGGTGCCGGACGTGGCGTCGATTCCCTTCTGCACCACGTTCAAGCCGTTCACCGTGTCGTTGTCCACCGGCGCCGTGGTGGCGCTGCACGGCAAGGACGGCACGGGTGCGGAAGTGGACCTGTCGCCCAACGACCTGGTGCTGCTCACGGCCAAGGACTCGCTGGCGATCGGCACGGGCATTCCGGTGGGCGCGTACAACTACCTGAACCCGGCGGCGCCCGGCAACGGACGGCCGCTCGCGAACCATCAGGTGCTCGACGTGGCCGAACAGCTCGCCGTCCGCACGACGGCCACGGACATGAACGCGGCGATCGACTCGGTGGCGCTGCGGCCGTGGATCGTCAAGGTGGACATGGCCGGAATGCTGAGCGACATCGCCACGAACGGCTACACGATCGGTTCGACGCACTACACCAGCGCCTACATCACCGGCGGGCTGTTCAGCCTCGACGGCGTGCATCCCAACGACCTCGCGCACGCCATCCTGGCGAACGGGATGATCGACGCGGTCAACGCGCGGTTCGGCGCCGGGATCCCGCGCGCCAACGTGATGGAATACGCCTCGGGCACGTCCGCGTCGCTGCGGCCGGCGACGGGCGAGAATCCGCTCGAAGGCATGACCGTCGAAGGGCTGGACGCGGTCGTCCAGATGCTTTCGCGGGGACGCCGCTGATCGAAGTCCGCAGCCACAATCGGGATAGGGGAGCGCGGGTTCGTCCCGCGCTTCCCCTCCCACACCACCGGACAAGCGGGTC
>JADLGX010000518.1 GCA_020849095.1 Candidatus Eiseniibacteriota bacterium | reverse complement strand
GTTGATCCAGCTGGCCGGTGGCGTGCGCGTCGGTGTCGATCACGAACCGGCAGCCCTTCTCGCGGGCGATGCGCGCGTTCACGTCCGACAGGTCCAGCCGGTCGGGAGAGGCGTTGATCTCCATGGCCACGCCCAGCCGCGCCGCGGTCTCGGCCACTTTTTCCACGTCGAACGGCACCGGCTCGCGCGAGCCGATCAGCCGCCCGGTCGGGTGCCCCATCGCGTGCACGCAGGGGTTCTCGAGCGCGCGAAGCACGCGCGCGGTGGCCACCTCGGGCGACTGCTCGAAGCGCGAATGGATGGAGACGATCACCCAGTCGAGCAGCGCGAGCGTCTCGTCGTCCAGGTCCAGCTCGCCGTCGGCGAGAATGTCCACCTCGAGCCCGTGCAGGATGGGGAAGCCCTTGTGCTTCTTGCGCGCCGCCGCGATCTCCCGGACCGACTCGCGCACGCGCGCGGCATCGAACCCGCCGGCCATGGCGAGCGCCTTGGAATGCTCGGTGATGGCGATGTACTCGTGCCCGCGCGCGCGCGCCGCCTCGACCATCTCGTCGATGCTGGCTTTGCCGTCGCTGCGGGTGGTGTGCATGTGCAGGTCGGCGCGCAGGTCGGTTATTTCGATGAGCTCAGGGAGGCGGCCTTCGGCCGCCAGTGCCACTTCGCCGCGAGATTCGCGCAGCTCGGGCGGGATCCACGTCAGCCCGAGCGCCGCGTACACCTCTTCCTCGGTGCGCGAGGCCACCACGCGATCGCCGTCCGTGAGCCCGTA
Source organism: Candidatus Eiseniibacteriota bacterium (assembly GCA_020849095.1). Taxonomy (GTDB): domain Bacteria; phylum Eisenbacteria; class RBG-16-71-46; order RBG-16-71-46; family RBG-16-71-46; genus CAIXRL01. The sequence goes on along the minus strand of JADLGX010000518.1, from coordinate 2,359 downwards.
CTCGTTCAGGCTCCAGCCCTTCTCGATCGCGAGCCGGCGCAGCTCGATGTTGTGCTCTTTGCTTCCGGTGAAGTACATGAGCGCCGCGCCGAAGCTTTCGCGCGGCACCAGCCGCAGGTCCACCTGCAGCCCGGTCTCGAGCCGCACGCTGCACTTGGTGTCGCCGCGGCCCAGCACGTCGGCGACCGACTCGTGGGTCGCGAACGCCTCCATGACGGTCTCGGGGTCGCCGCCGCAGGCGAGCACGTCCACGTCACCCACGGTCTCCTTGCGGCGGCGGAACGACCCGGCCAGCTCCACCTGCTCCACGCCCGGCACCGCCGCGACGCGTTCGGCCAAGGCGTGCGCGAGCGGCCAGGCACTGGCCAGCAGCATGCGGCCCGTCCACTGACTGGCGGTGGCGATCGCCTTGAGCACGTTCTGCTCGACCTTCTCGCCGAAGCCCTTCAGGTCGCGCAGGCGTCCTTCGCGCGCGGCCGCCTCGAGCGCCGCGCGATCGCGAATGCCCAGTTCCTCGAACAGCGTCTTCACGCGCTTGGGTCCCAGCCCCTGCAGCTCGGTGAAGTCCACGACCTCGTCGGGAATCTTCGCGCGCAACTCGTCGTCCACGTCGGTGCGGCCGGTCGCGACGAGGTCGCGGATGCGCGCGGCGAGGTCCTTGCCGATGCCCTTGAGAGATTCGAGCCCGCCGGGCTCGCCGGCGAGCGACGCCACCGGGGAGGCGAGCTCCGACACGATGCGCGCGCCCTCCTTGTAGGCGCGGACGCGGAACACGTTGGCGCCGTCGATCTCGAGCCGGATGGCGATCCGCTCGAGGACGCGCGCGATCTCGGCGTTGGTCACGCGCCGCCCCGCACGCGGCGGAGGAACTCCGCCTCGTCGATGATGTTCAGCCCCAGCCGCTCGGCGTCGGCGCGCTTGGAGCCGGCGCCGGGCCCGGCCACGACGAGCGTGACCTTCCGGCTGATGCCCGAGGCGATCTTGGCGCCCATGCGTTCGGCCAGCCGCTGCGCATCCGGGCGCGGCATGGAGTCGAGCCCGCCCGTGAACACCATGATCTCGCCGTCCAGCGGGCGCGGGCCCTCGACACGCTCCTCCGCAACGGGGCTCACGCCCGACTTGAGCAGGCGCTCGACCACCTTGCGGTTGCGGCTGCTCGCGAAGAAGTGGTGCACGGCCGCCGCCACCTCGGGGCCGATGCCGTGGATCTCCTGGAGCTCGTCCTCGGTGGCCTTCATGAGCCCGTCGAGCGCGCCGAAGTGACCGGCGAGCAGCTTCGCCACGGTCTCGCCCACGTGCTCGATGCCGAGCGCGAACAGGAACCGCTCCAGCCGCGGCGCCTTGCTGGCCTCGATCGCGGCGATCAGGTTGTCGATCGACTTTTCGGCGAAACCCTCGAGCCCGACCAGGTCGATGGGGGTGAGGTGGTAGATGTCGGACAGGTCGCGCACCAGGTTGGCGTCCAGCAGCTGCTTCACCGTCTTTTCGCCGAGCCCCACGATGTCCATGGCGCTGCGCATGGTGAAGTGCGTCAGGTGGCGCTCGAGCTGCGCCGGGCAGGCGAGCCCGTTGGTGCAGAAGTGCGCGGCGCCGTCGCGTTCGACGGCCGAGTCGCACACCGGGCAGCGGTCCGGCAGCACGAAGGGCCGGGTGCCCTCGGGGCGCCGCTCGAGCAGCACCTCGACCACCTCGGGAATCACGTCGCCCGCGCGGCGCACGCGCACGGTGTCGCCGATGCGCACGTCCTTGCGGTCCAGCTCGTCCTGGTTGTGCAGCGTGGCGCGCGACACCGTGACGCCGGACACGTCCACGGGCTTGAGCTGCGCGACGGGGGTGAGCTTACCCGTGCGTCCCACCTGCACGATGATGTCCTCGACCTGCGTGATCTCCTGGCGCGGCGGGAACTTGAACGCGAACGCGTAGCGCGGGCTGCGCGATCTCATGCCCAGCCGGGCGTGCGACGTGCGGTCCTCCACCTTCACCACGACGCCGTCGATCTCGTAGGGCAGCGTGTCGCGCTCGGCGGCCAGGGCCGCGTGGTAGGCGATCACCGCGTCGATCCCGGCGCAGGGCCGCGTGTTGCGCGTGACGTGGAATCCCCACGCGCGCAGCGCCGCCAGCAGCTCGGTCTGGGTCGCGAAGGCGGCGTGATCGGAGTGCAGCACGTCGTAGGCGTAAAAGTCGAGCTTGCGCGTGGCGGTGATGCCGGCGTCCAGCTGGCGCACGGCGCCCGCGGCCGCGTTGCGCGCGTTGGCGAACGGCTCGTCGTCGGCGGCAATGAGCCGCGCGTTGAGCGCCGCGAACTCGGCCAGCGGCATCAGCGCCTCGCCGCGCACGGACAGCACGCCGCGCCGGCCCG
>JADLGX010000517.1 GCA_020849095.1 Candidatus Eiseniibacteriota bacterium | reverse complement strand
TTCCGTGACCCGCAACATGGGCAGGTCCCGTGCGAATGGACGGATGATGCGCAGGCGGTTCAGGAGTCGCTCGCCACCACGAGCCTGAACCAACGTCGGCACGACCAACTCGATCAGCAACTCGGACAACTCGGACTTGAGATCGACGACAACGACCGGAAAGCGGCCATCTCGAAGGACCTGCAGCAGCCAGGCAATCGTCGCGAATGTCTTACCTGAGCCAGTCGCGCCAGTTATCCAGCTGTGCTTCCCGAGGACCTCCTCATAGGGCAACCCGCACCAAAACGGCTCGCCCGACAGGTCGCGTGCGCGGCCAAGGAGCACACGGCGGTCGCCCGGCTTGCAGGCCATGACTGCGCGAAACCGCGCCACATCCTCGTGATCGCGCGCATTGGCTTGCGCCAGCGCGCGGGACTGCCACTCGCGCGCGCGAGCGGATTCGTCGCCTCGGAGCAGGCGCCGGACGAAGTGCGAGCCGCGGGACATGCTAGTCCTCCTCCAGCTCGATGGCGGGGTCCGGATCGGCAGGCAGCTCCGGAGCTGCGATTGCTGGCACGCCCTCCGCGGGGCGACGAACAGTTAGGCGCGCTTGCCGGTCCTCAGCGCCACGCTCCTGGCCCGCGCGCGCCCCTCGCCCCGTCAGTAGCTGCTGCGCGCGCACGCCAAGCCCGACGAAGAAGACTCCCGTCACCAGGGTCACCACGACGTCGGCGATGACCCTCGGGATGGCTCTCGCAATCCCCGGAACAGTGATTGCCCCACATTGGCGAAGGAGACCCACGCCAACTCCGATCAGAAACGACAGGACGAACAGCGCCACCAGGAGTTCGAACATGCGCAGAAGTCGATCGATCATTGAGGCACCTCGCGTCGCAGGAACTCGCGGTACAACGCCCCGGCGTCCTGTGGCGTCAGGCCTTCACCGAGCGGCACTCCGTTGAGATGGACTTCGAAATGGAGCTCGCTCCACCGGCTGTCGCCGAACGCATGACTGGTTCCCGACGCCCCCGTCTCACCGATCGGGTCACCTTGTCGCACGCGGACCCCGGGCTTGATGTCGGGGCTGACGTCGCCGAGATGGGAATAGCTCGTTGTGAGGAGTTGTCCTTCTCGCAGCCCGTGGCAAAGCGTCACGCGACGACCGTGAAGAACGCCGAGCACCTCCGGCGGCGTCTCACCCAGTTGCTTGCAGTACCCCAGCAGCTCATCGCGGCGCGCTTTAGGAAGATCCGGCTCGTCCGCGATGGACAAGACCCAGCCATCGGCCGCCGCCACGACCGGCGTTCCGGGCCGACAGGAAAAGTCCACGCCCTGGTGCTCACCGCCTCGGTACGCGCGCCGCGCGCCCGGCAGGAGCTCAGGATTCGTCGGCACGTGCGCGCCATCGATCGGCATCTCGAGCAACAGCGGCGCCGCCGTTTCTTCCTCGGGTGCCGAGGGGCATTTCGTGACGGTCCGTTCCTCCGCAGCTGATTGGCGGTGCCGCCCGATGAGCAGGCGTGCGCCTGAGAACTGCGCGACGAAGCCGACCCCGATCAGGATCCAGGGCAGCAATGCCCGCAAGGCTGGGGGCGGCAACTGGAGGAACTCAGTCCACACGGCGAAGCGCCTCCGTCGGGACCTGAAGCCGACGACCAGTCGGAAGAATCACGTCGTATTGCCCGACAGAGTTCCGAGCCACGAACACTTTGTCCCCGGGCCTCAGCACGACGAGCGAACCGAATCCGTTGCTCGTGAGCAGTTGGGTGATCACTGCCGCGCCACGATCAGGGGTTGAGCTCCCGCGCAGGTACGCCCCGAACACCCACCCGCTCGCGCCCGCCATCGTGCTCGCAGCGAACCAGCCGTCGCGCTCCTCACGAACCACGATGCCTTCTCCAGGCATGAGTCGGGCCGCCACGGGGTAGCCGATCCCGGGACCCATGCGCAGGTTGACGTTGATGCCAGTGACCGAGGCGGTGGGCATCCCGCGAGGCACCACCTCGGTCGTGGTCGGCAGCTCGCTCACGAAGGTCGGCGGGCTGACTCCACGCCGCCCGAGCTGGTTCCCGACGAGTGCGCCGATAGTTCCCGCGACTAGGGCGACCGCAAGTAGCCCGACGATCGCCGGCGTGAGCGAGGCGCCTCTGGGCGCAACCTGCACGGGCACACCGGTGCTCTGGTGCGATGTTTGGGGACGAGCCGCCCCCCGCCCAGGACCCTGCACCGCGTCCACTGCCTGTGGGCGGCGAAGCGGCGGCTGGGCTTCATGCTGCACCACTCGCGAGGCGTCAGTCGCACCCGGCTGGGCGCGCCCGGCCGGTTGAGCAGCGGCACCCTGCTGACGTTGCGCTTCGATCGCGCGCACGGCGTCGGGCTGGAGATCGCCCTCATCGTTTGCGAGCCAGTCGAGGTTCGGATCGATGCTCACGAGGTCACCTCAGATGGCGACTGATACCCGCAGACGGGGCAGGGCTCGTCGCGCACCACGCGAGCGTTGATGACATCGAAGGGAACGCGGAACAGATCCGCATAGGAATCACGCGGTTGGCTTCCACCGTGGACGAGAGTGAAGGCGTGCCCGTTTCGCAGGAGCGTCGACCTAGACCCGTTGGGGTCCAGGACCGCGAGTGCGTAGGCGGCTGCCACGGCGGACACGTAGGCGATGTCGGCCCCGAGTCCGGGTTCCGCTTCGAGCTTGTTCTGCTCTGCATCCTGATAGGCTTGGCGTCGCTCCGCGAGTTGCACGCCGCCCAAGACCCCAGTGCGGAACCCGGCGGCGCAGAACAGGCACGGGCCGGAACCCGCGCGTACGACGACGATCTCACCTCCACAAGCCAGCTCGAAGGCTCCCGCAAACACCGCTGGGATCTTGTTGCGGATAGCGGCTTCGTTGACGACGAACTGCGCGTGCGGGGAGTCCATGGTCGCGAGCAGAAGATCGCTGCCCTTCAGGAGCAGGTCGAGCTGCTGATCGCTCAGAGTGGTTACGTCGGTCGTGACACCGATGGAGTCAACACCATGCAGTGACAACTTCTCCGCCAGAGCCACGCTTTTCTCACGGCCGAGATCCTTCATGTCGCAGATGTGTCGCGTGAGATTCGGAGTGTCGAAGCGATCCTTGTCGTAGACACGGATGTGACCGACGCCCCCTTGCGCCAGCAGAAGGCCCGCCCCGCCTCCGAGGCTGCCGCCTCCGAAGAGGTCGACGCGGAATCTCCCGAGCCCGTCCTCAGGAACGAGGCCCCGTCGGCGGTCGCTGATGCTCTCCGAGCCACTGAGTATCAGGACCTCGTCGGGAGCCGAGACGATCCCGTCGACCTCAACGAAGAGCTTCTGATCTGCGATGGTCAGCGCAACGAGTGACAGACCGGGCCTGCGGGCCGGATGGACTCGACCTACGCGGGAGAAGACTCCCGGCTCAGCCCGGTCACTGAGGATCTGAAACACGCCCTCGGCGGGCCGGGCGATTCCAAAGATGGGCCGCGATGCGCCGGAGCATGCCGCGCGACTCACCGCCTCGCTGTTCACCACCAGGGTCGTGCGCTTCTCGGCCTTCATTGGATGCCTCCATGGGAATGGCATCCATGCCGGTGAGCGCCGCCATCATGCGCGGATCGTTGTCGGGGACGACGAGAAACGGGATCTCCTCGAACTCGAGTACCTCACGGGTCATCAGGTACGCCCGAAAACGGACCCTGCCTTCCTCGATGACCGCGATCGGGAAGACGACCGCCGGCGCGTCCCACTCCGTCTCGCTGACAACGCGGCGCGCCGTGTCGCGATCGATGCTGCTGGGTTCGTCAAATGAATCAGGATGAACGTGCCAGTCAGATACATACGTCAGCTGGGGCAATCTCTGCCTGATGACGCGGACGACCGCTTCCTGCCACCGGGTGTCCGGCGTGTACCTTGCCCTTGCTCGTCGCGCACCAGGCCCCGCAGGCACATTGAAGACCTTGATGATCTCGTTGCCGCGGCGGACACCAAGCCCAGTGCCGCCGGTTTCCATGCCGCGGTGCGCGAGCGCCTCTTCGACCATCCCGTCGTAGTCCGTGCGCGCCACGATGAACGTGCTGGTCATCAGAACACCTCCCCGGTTCGAAGCCAGGTCTCGTAGGCGACCAGCCATGCCGCGATCAGGCCGACCTCGCCAACAGCCGTGGCGCGCTGCACGTCCCAGTTCGTCCTGTGCGTGCACAGGCTGCCATCGGCGTACACGTGTGGTGCGGCTGCTGCGAGGGCCGGGACTTCGACTCGAAGGGTCGGTTCCCGATACGGGTAGGTAGGCGGGTACGTCACTGAGACCAGGTATTCGGTGTTGCCCGTCGGACTCAGGACTCCCCGCCACCGGAGCACGCCATCATCCGATTTGAAGAGCTGGAACCCCGGAAACCTCACCGCCATCAGCGCCTCTTCCGCGATCAGGCGCGACGCCCATTGAGGTTGCTCGTACCAGGCATTTCGACTCATTCCTTCCCCCTTGTTGAACCACGATGGCGACGTCCAGCGTTGCGGCTGCGACTTCGAATGAGGCGTCGGTAAGCGACGTCAGGCGCGCCGACCGCCCTTCCGAACGCGGGCCCACTGGCCAGAACGTCGCCATCGGGTCTCGACCTCCCTCTCTGGCTTAGGCTGCGCCGAATGTGCGCGGCGGCAGCTTCGTGGGCTTCTGCCCCGCCTCTGCCGGCTGGGCCTCACCCTGGGCAGGTACTTCCCGGACCGTCCCGTCGGGTTCCACCTGGACTTCGCGGTCGCGATTCCGCCCGACGACGGTGTCGCGAAGGCGCCTGAGCGACTCGTTCATGGCACTCCTCCCGTGGCCGCTGACCCTTTTCGTACTGCCATTCGGCTCGTACAATCAGGTCGCGCTAGCGCCACGACGTAAGGAGACCAGATGACCCCCGTGACTGGATGTGACAAAGACCAGGCGGCGGCGATCCGACCCAAGCGAAAGCTCGGGCCTACAGGCCAGGCGCGGTGCGTGCAGGCTGCTGCACTCCTCGCACGGCTCTGGCCTGAGGAGTTTCCGAATGGCTGGGTCGGGATGCCGGAAGTGCTCGAGTACTCCACGTACGGGGCGGCTTCCGAGGATCAGGCCACCCGCCAAGCCTTCTACCGGAGTCGCCATCAGATCGAAGCCAGAACTCCAGGGCTCAAGATCGAGGACTCAATCGTGAATGGCCGTGCGGTGATGAAGGTCGTGGGCGACCCGCCGCTCCAGCTCATTGAATGGCTCTACGACCACCCTGAGTACATCAAGGGACACCACTGGGACCGCTACTTGGCCGCCCGCGTCGCTCCACCGGCTACGCCAACAGAAGCCAACGACCGAATGCTTGCTGCTGGTTGCCGCATTCTCGTCACGCAGGGCCGCACATCTGAAGCGCTCGCGCAGCTTGCTAAGGCGTTGGACCAATCGATCAGCCTCAGACAAAAGATGGCCCTCACGTTGGTCTGGGCCTTCGCCGCGAGCCGGTCAGGGAACATCCGGGAGTTCAAACGAGCCCAGAAGGCGCTTTCCGCTTTGGCGAACAAGACGCTGCCCATGGGAGACTTGGCTGACCGCCTCCTGATGGCTCGCGTTCGGATCGAGCAGGCATATGGGAAGTACCTTGCCGAGATCATGGGGCGACCCCGCGATGAGCACGCCCTTGAGTCGCTCGAAGAATGCGAACTCCTCCTGAAGGTCGCACGAAAGCTGCAGGCCGGTCTCAGTCCCTCTGATCAGGCTCGCCTAGAGAATGTCGGAGCCTTGCTCACAAAGGCGCGAGGGCTTTCAGCTAGCGCGCCCGATCGAGCGCGTTTGCTCACAACTGCACAGCGCGCTTTTCAGCGCGCTTTCGCCCTGGCCGAGTCGGTCGGCGATGCCTATGCGATGGGAGCGGCGCTCTACAACATCGGGGAGCTGTGCTACGCGCGGGACCGGCTCGATCGGATGGCTGCCACTGAGGAAGAGGCCACTGAAGCGCTCTCGTGGTTTCGACAAAGCGTCGCTATCGCTGAGCACCTTGGGATGACTCGGGATCTCTACGTGGATTACGCGAGAGTAGCTGACGTTACTGGCACCCTGGTTCTTGCGCGCCTTCGCGCGGGTCGCATTGATGGGGTGCAAGAGTTAATGGCAGACGCTCATCGCCATCTTGATGTGGCCCGCACTCGGGGCAATCCCTTGGAACGCAAGCTCGCTCGGTGGACAGCTACGAGGCTTCGGCGGGTGGAACGTGCTGTGCGTGAATGGCCGGTCAGCGACAAGGTTGCAGCGGGTGAGAATGGGCGCCGCCGGATGAAGCGACGGCGCCCGTAACGATTACGGTTCCACTACCGGGTGGCTGTCTTAAGTGACTGAAAGAGCGATTCAGCGGTCCTGAGGAAGTACGCGATCGCGTCACGCCGTTTCCCCAATGGCAGCGTTATGCGGAGGAGTGGCACATGCCACGTGTCCCTGAGTCGGTGAACGTGGCCCCGCTTCAAGGATGCGAACTCGGTCACGGCGCCGAACAAGCGCTCGGGGTCCGAGGAGCATTCCACGAAGAGTTCAATCCAAGCTTCTACGCCGGCCACCCTCACGTACTTGCCGGCGACGGCGAATCTGCCTCGCATCTCGAGCCGGATGTGTGCCGACGTCTCGAGTGGCATGGCTGCGGTCATGGCTCCTTCCTTTCCGCCACCGAGTTCATCTCATCGGCAGCCAAGACCCGAGAGCCGGTCTTGGCTGCCAATGAGCGCGGAGACTGGGCATGAATAGGCCCACCCAGAGGTCACGCCGACCACAGCAGCCCCCATACCCCGATGACGGAATCCGTCCTGGCGGGACGGACGCCGGCGCCCCCGCAATCGTTGGTGCCAGCGAGGCAGCGCAACTCGTGCGCACGGCCGAGGCGCTTCGGCGGGGCGGCAAGTTTCAGGATGCGCAGGCAAGCTTCAGACTCGCCCTCTCGGGCACTTATGGGCGGGTCGCCGACGAGGACGTGTGCTGGGCGCTTTGGGGGCAAGCGACCAGCCTCAGAAACCGAGGGAAGTACGCCGAGAGCTCGAAGCTCTACATCTCCACCATGGCCACCGCGCGGTCCGCGGGGATTCTCTTATGCGAGCGGTGGTGTCTCGCGGGCTTGGCTGAGATCGATCGCATGTGCGGCCGCCTGCATCCGGCCCTTCGCATGCACGAGGAACTGGCCGCCCTGTTTCGACGTGAGAACGACTCCCGCGGCTTGGGCTGGGCGCTCTCGGGGTTGGCCCAGATCCATCTCAACCTGGGGCATACCCACGAAGCCGACAATCTCTTCAGTGAGGCTGAGGGGATAGCCAACGGGATCGGCGATCACATCAGCTCGGCCTACGCCATACGAGGACGGGCGGAAGTCGCGCTTCGCCAGGAGGACCTGCCACTGGCAGGTCGATTGGCGCAGGTCGCCAGAAAGGCATTCGAGGCGGTGCCGTATCACGTGGGGACAGCATATGCGGTGCGAACGCTTAGCCATGTCGCGCTCGCGGAGAGGAGGTTCGACGCCGCGCTGGCCTTTGCGGTCGAAGCGCGCGACATCTTCGTGCGACTGAAGAAGCCCCGCGGGCTCGCCTACATGGAGCAGACCTTCGACGCCATCGCAGGATTTCGCAACCTCGCCGAGGGCGATGAGCCGCGCAGTTCGGTGACTTCCCAGGTTTCCGAGGGAGTCTGGCTCGCGCCGCTCCCCGGGATCATCTCGCCGACGAGTTAGACCGAGGCAAGCGCGGTCGCGGCCCAAGCGGCTGATTCTGGCGCCTCATCTTGCGCATAGAAAAGCGAGGCCGCCGTCAGAGCAACGGCCTCGCGAAAGAACGAATCAGTTGAGCGCCAGTTCCCTACGGAACAGCGCCGAGAGCCGCAGGCTTCCCTCCATCTGCGCCCGCGGAGCATTTGTTTTTTGGACCTCGGTGAACGCATTGAACAGCGACCACGCGGTCCGGGGCGTGAACTCCTCGTGCTGAGGTTCTTCCCACGCCTCGATCACCTTGGGCAACCGCGACGCGGGCAGCACTTGTGCCCGGATCGCTTCGACCATGAGGTGATGCGCGTGCGCCGCCGGGAGCTCGAGGGCCTTCATGCCAGCGATCTCCGCGTCCATGCGCTCACGCATTGACGAGACCTGGCCGAGCATCCTGTAGATCAGGTCGGGCAGGTCTCTGAACACCATCGAGGTGTGCTTTCGGCTCATTGACACCTCCCCCGTGAAGGCGAGGTTGTCGCAGACGAAGCAGCGCGAGCCAAACGTGGCCCCGACGGCAAGCGACCTGTCGTACGACGATCTCAGGCCGATGGCGAGGGCGTAGTCGCGCGCGCCGTGGCCGTTGGTGCAGGTCAGGACGCCGAACATCTGCGCCCCATCGCGTGCCAGAGCGAACTGCGAGGACTTGATCTCGAGCCCGAAGCGCGGCACGTGCAGTTCGACCTCTTCGATGTAGCGATCGTACGGCACCGGAAAGTAGCTTCCGGTCGGCTCAGGTACGGGCACGGCGGCGAGGTCAGCCTTGGTGGCTTCCCACCCGCCGCGATGAAGCATGAGCGTCATGGTTCTCTCCTAGGACCGGGGACATGGGACAGCGGCCTTCGTGGGATTGAAAGGTGCGATGCGAGCGGCGAGCGACACTTCGCTCTTCGCAAGTTCGGCCGGGAACACGGACCAGTCGCCGTAGTAGGCCCCGTCGTAGTAGACGAGGTCCTCGACGAAGTGGAGGTCACCATCTCCGGCCGGCTCGGGAATCCCGAGCTTGATCTCGCAGAGGTACGTGACGTGCACGTAGTCGACGAGGAAGACGGGGCCCTGACTGCCCCAGTCGTCGAGATGCTGCTCGGGGGTTGATCTTCCGTGGAATAGTTCGAGGGCGACCTGCGCACTCACAGCAACTGCCTGGAGCGGAAGCTCACGACGCCACGGCTTCCGACCACGACATGGTCGAGAACGCCGATGCCGAGAAGGTCGCCTACTTCGACGAGCCGCTTGGTGATCGAGATGTCCTCTTCGCTGGGCTCAGGGTCTCCTGAGGG
>JADLGX010000516.1 GCA_020849095.1 Candidatus Eiseniibacteriota bacterium | reverse complement strand
CGCCGCGCACGTGGTACCTGCCCTCGGACGCGCTCGTGGAGTTCATCCAGTTCAACAACCTCGAGGAGGTCTACAACCACAAGTACTCGGACATCGAACAGGTGCGGCACGACTACCCGCACCTCGTACAGGTGTTCAAGAACTCGGCGTTCCCGCCCGAAATGATCCGCGGGCTGGCGCTGGTGCTGGACGAGTTCGCCGAAAAGCCGATCATCGTGCGGAGCTCGAGCCTGCTGGAGGACCGTTTCGGCGCAGCGTTCTCGGGCAAGTACAAGAGCCTGTTCCTCGCGAACAGCGGCACCAAGCAGGAGCGTCTGGCGGCGCTGCTCGACGCGATCGCCGAGGTCTACGCATCCACCTTTGGTCCTGACCCCATCGAGTACCGTGCCGAGCGCGGGCTGCTCGACGCCTACGAAGAGATGGGCATCATGATCCAGGAGGTCGTGGGCACGAGGCTGGGGCGCTGGTACCTGCCCGCCTACTCCGGTGTGGCATTCAGCCGGAACGAGTTCCGCTGGTCGGCGCGCATCCGTCGTGAAGACGGGCTCGTGCGCATGGTGCCCGGGCTCGGCACTCGTGCCGTGGACCGGCTCAAGGACGACTATCCGGTGCTTCTGGCTCCGGGCCAGCCGGGCCTGCGCGTGAACGTGACGCCCGACGAAGTGCTGCGCTATTCACCCAAGAAGGCCGACGTGATCGACGTGGAGACGGGCGAGTTCGTCACCGTGCCGCTCGAGCAGATTCTGGCAGAGCACGGCGACGAATATCCACAGGCCGCCCGCATGCTGTCCGTGCTGGCCGAGGGACACCTGCGCCGGCCGACCGGCACGCACGTGGACACCAAGACGGACCGGGTCGTGGTGACCTTCGAGGGGCTCGTTGCCGACACGCCGTTCATGCGACAGATCAAGGACGTTCTCGACACGCTTGAGCGCGAGATGGGCGCCCCGGCCGACATCGAGTTCGCGTCCGACGGTGAGGCGCTCTACCTGCTGCAATGCCGCCCTCAGAGTTCGACCGGCGATGCGCAACCCTCGCCCATCCCGCGCAACCTCCCACGGAAGTTGGTGCTCTTCACCGCGAACCGGTTCGTTTCGAACGGGCGCGTACCGGACATCACCCACATCGTCTACGTGGATCCCGACGCCTACAACGATTTGGGAACTGCGGACGCGCTGCGCTCGGTGGGCCGTGCCGTGGGCAGGCTGAACAAGCTGCTTCCGAAGCGTCAGTTCGTGCTGCTCGGACCCGGGCGCTGGGGTAGCCGCGGCGACATAAGGCTGGGCGTGAGCGTCTCGTACTCGGACATCAACAACACGTCGCTTCTCGTCGAGATAGCGCGGCAGAAGGGCAACTACCTTCCCGACCTTTCCTTTGGGACGCACTTCTTCCAGGACCTGGTCGAGGCTTCGATTCGCTACCTGCCCCTCTACCCCGACGATCCGAGCGTGGAGTTCGATTCGCTGTTCCTGAAACGTGAGGAGAACATTCTCGCCTCGTTGCTGCCGGAGTTCTCACAGTTGGCCGACGTCGTTCACGTGATCGATGTGGCGCGAGTGACGGACGGCAAGGTGCTGCGCGTGTTGCTGAATGCCGACCTCGACGAGGCTGTGGGATTCTTCGCGGAACCGCAGGTGAGCGCGCTCGACCTGACCGAGGAATCCAGCCGGCGCGAGCCGACGAGCGACCTGCACTGGCGCTGGCGTTCGCACATGGCCGAGCGAATCGCCGCGCACCTGGACCCCGTGCGATTCGGGGTCGAGCGCGTGTTCCTGATCGGAAGCGCCAAGAACGCCACCTCCGGACCGGCCAGTGACATCGACCTGATCGTGCACGTGAACGGCACGCCGGAGCAGCGGAGCGCGCTGGAGGAGTGGCTGACGGGCTGGAGCGTGGCGCTGGCGGAGAGCAACTACCTGCGTACGGGCTACAAGACCGCCGGCATGCTCGATGTGCACTACCTGACCGACGAGGACATCGCGCGAGGGACGAGCTTCTCTGTGAAGATAGGCGCCGTGACCGACGCGGCGAAGCCGCTCGATCTGCTGGACGGTTCAGGCGGGGGCGGTTAGAGCAGCTCGCGGCTCGCGTCGCCTGGGGATTTCAGCGTGAAGCGGATCAGCGACAGCTCGGGACCGTCGTGCGCGGCGTTCAGGCAGACCGTGCGCCCGAGCGTGGTCTTCCACTCGCCGGTGAGCCGGGCGGATTCGTGCACGTGACCGTGCAGCGTGAGTAGTGGCTGGCGCGCCTCGATGAAGCGGCGGATCGCGATGCTGCCCACGTGTACGTCGAGGGGCACATGATCGACGAACTTGCCGTCGAGGGCTGCGCGATCGAGCGGCGTTTGGTATGGCGGGGCGTGCAGGAGGAACACGGCCTTTTCGATCGGGGCCTCGCCCACCAGCAGATCGAGGTCCTGCGCGATCGTCGAGTAGCGCGCCTCGCGCTCGGAGACTGGTACTGTGCGGCGGCCCTCTTCCGGGGAGACGCAGCCGGGATCCATGTAGCGCGAGACGTCGTAGCGTTCCCAGTCCTTGAGGAGGAACGGCGTTGGCGGCACGAACGCGTATCCGAAGACGGTGTGGCCGCGAAACCCGATGCTTCGCGGGTGCATGTAGTGCCAGGCGTCGCGTGTGGCCGCCTCGAGAAGCGCGGCCTCTTCGCATCGCGGGTCGTCGTTGCCGGGTATCAGGAACACTTCGGGTTGATTGGGCGCGAGGCGCTTGCGCAAGTCGAGAAAGCCCGCAGCGAGAAAGCCGCCGACGAAGTCAGGCTGCCAACCGAGGCCCGCCGTGGGGCGCAGCCCCATCGGGGGCAGCAGGTCACCGCCCACGAAGACGCCTGCCGGACGTTCGCGCTCGATGGCGTCGAAGAGTTTGGCGTAGCGCGTCTCGTCGCCGTGCAGGTCCGAGACGAAGAAGCATCGGGACATGTGCGCGACGCTGTTCAGCGGGCCAGATCGTGAAGCGAAGTGCTGAACCGCTCCATGACGTCGTTGGCGAACTCAATCGTGTCCGAGAAGCCAGAACCGGGCGTTGAGGCGAAGATGGGCGCGGCGCTCTCTCGTGCGCTGAGCGCCTGCCGTGCGGGCGCAGGAAGCGTGAACCGGAGCGACTCGCTGGCCTTTCGGACCCGCAGCATGACCATTCGTCCTCCCTTGTGGATCGCGATTCTGGAGTGCTCGGCCGAGGCGTGCAACAGCGGAGTGCGGACTTCCCAGGCGCGGCGTGGCGACGCCCCTTGCTCTATTCGACTGCAGGTTGGTCGCGCGGGACCAGCGCGAGGTAGTCGGCCACTGTGCCGCCTTCGAGCGGCTTGACGCGCACGCTGAGCGAGTGCGTGAGCCGGCCGTACGCGACGCCGTGGCGAGTGCGAGTCTCGATGAACCCGCGCGCGGCCCAGAAGCGCTCGGCGCGTGAGTTGCCCACGATGACGCCCAGGCGCAGCCAGTCGGCGCCCGCGTCGTGCATCCAGCGTTCGAGGCTCGCGTAGAGCGTGCGCGAAAGGCCCGCGCCGTACGTGGACGTGGCGACGAGGAAGTACCCGATGTGCCAGACGCGCGGCGCGAGCAGGTCGGAGACCACGTTGGCCATGGCGACCATGTCCCCGGCCCCGTCGAGCCAGGCGATGAGCCACTTCCTGGTGAAGCCCCATTCGGCCGGCGGGTCGTTGGCGATCTCGTCGTGCGCCTCGGTGGGCCCTGGCGGCTCACCGTTGCAGATGAGGTAGTACTCGGGGTTCGCCTCGAAGAAGCGCTGCAGCAGCGGCTCGTGCTCGGGCGTGAGCTCGATCGTGCGCAGGTGGGGCAACGGCGATGGCGGGACGGTGAGGGCGGTCATGAGGAAGGGCGATCGCGTCGTCGCTTGGTCGCGGGCGCCTTGCGACGACGGCTCGCGGGGCGAGTCTTCGATGCCGCTGCCTTGAACCAGAGCACCAGATCTTCCTCGGGCAGTCGCCCCGCCGCGAGGGCGAGGGTGACATGTGCCGCCTCGGCTTCCTCGCACTCCAGCCGCCAACCGTTCAGCTCGAGGAAGACGCCTGCAACGATGAGGGCGGTGCGCTTGTTGCCGTCGAGGAATGCGTGGTTTCGCGACAGGGCATACGCGTAGCTCGCCGCGAGCGTGGGTGTGTCGGCCCCTTCGTAGGCGTGGCGCTGCTGCGGTGCGGCGAGTGCCGACTCGAGGAGCCCTTCGTCTCGAACGCCCGGCTGGCCCCCATGGAGGAACACCGTCCTCGCATGGATGGCCAGGGCGAGTTCTCGAGACACCCAGCGCGGACTCGCACTCACTTGGCGAGCTCGCGAAGCGCGTTCTTGTAGCGCGCCATGAAGTCCTCGGCGATCTCCATGGCCTCTTCGAAGTCGGGATCGTAGGCGGTCACGCGAAAGCCATCGCGAGTCTCGAAGATGTACAGCTGATCGCCTTCCTTGACTCGAAGGGCCTGAGCCACCTGAGCGGGAAGCGTGACGCCGAGCGAGTTTCCAACCTTGCGAATCGTGAGCTTGGCCATGGCACCCTCCTGTTGTCACCGATGTTATAACCCATCGGCGGGGAGATTCAAGGGCTGAATCGGACTGTTGCCGCAGGCATTCGAAGACGGCGGCCGCGGCCGGCTGCCCATCGCCCTTGTGAGTACTCGGCGCGCCGCCCCGTGTGCTTCAATGCCGGCATGCCAAAGACGATCACGCCGCATTCGCATGCGTTGCTTCCCGCGCTGTCCTGTCTCGTTGCCGCTGTGCTCTTTGGAGCATCCACGCCGATCTCCAAGGCGTTGCTCGGCTCGGTCGGCCCCTTCACCCTGGCCGGGATCCTTTACCTCGGCGGCGCGCTGGGCGTGCTCCCGTTCGCCTTTCGTGGCGGCTCGCCGGAGCTGAGGCGGGACCGGCGCCAGCGGGGCATGCTCGCGCTGGCGGTCGTCTTTGGCGGCGTGCTCGGCCCGGTGCTGCTGCTATTCGGGCTGCGCGCCGCACCGGCGGCGTCGGTGTCGCTCTGGCTCAACACCGAAACGGTCGCCACCGCCATCCTGGCGTGGGGGTTCTTCCACGAGCATCTCGACCGCCGCACGGTGCTCTCGGCGGCCCTCGTGCTGGCCGGCGGCCTCGTGCTGGCGGCGCCCTCGGGCACGGCGGGCTGGCAGGCCGGAGCGCTCGTGGCGCTGGCGTGCGTCTGCTGGGGACTCGACAACAACCTCACCGCGCTGGTGAGCGGGTTCACGCCGGCGCAGACCACGGCGATCAAGGGTATCGGGGCCGGCTCGG
>JADLGX010000515.1 GCA_020849095.1 Candidatus Eiseniibacteriota bacterium | reverse complement strand
GGTCGCGAGCCGGTAGAGTTTCCCACCATGCTCGCCACCCCGATTCCCTCGCGCCCCACGCGGGCTCCGCTGCGCGCCGCTTTCGCCGCGCTGTTCGTCACCCTGGCGCTGGTCGCCCCTTCGCTGGCCTCCACCAAGCCGGCGCCGGCGGCCGCCACACCGGCCACCGCCAAACCCAACTTCGCCGCCTGGCAGATGCTGCTCGACCGCTACCTCATGCGCCTGCCTCCCAAGAGCGCGCTGCAGGACACGCGGTTCGACTACGAGCAGTTCTACGTGGACGAGAACATCTGGACGCTGCGCAAGTCGGAACGGCTCGAGCGCATCCGCGCGCAGCTTCTCTCGACGCCCCCGTCCACGCTGTCGCCCCGCGACCGCCGGGCGTGGGCGATCAACACGTACAACTTCCTGGTGGTCGAGCAGGCGTCGCTCAACCTGCTCGTGCCGGGCCGCAAGTTCCTGCGCTACGGCAGCGTCAACGAGATCCTGATCAACGGCGTGGAGTTCTTTCGCGCGCCCGTGCTCGAGCTCGAGGGCAAGCAGTGGTCCATCGAGTCGTTCGGCCGCTGGTACGTGTACGGCGACAGCACGCCGGCGACGGAGCCGCGCACGCGCGGGGCCGACCCGCGGCTGGCGTTCGCGCTCTGCCGCAGCTACGCGGGCGACGCGCCGTTGCCGCCGCGCGCGTTTCGCGGCGACTCGCTGGAACTGCAGCTCGACCAGGCCGCGCGCCGCGCGCTGGCCCAGAAGCGGTTCGTCAGCTGGGATGCCGCCGCGGGTTCGCTCGTGGCCTCCGAGCTGTTCAACGAGATCCGCATGGACTTCGGCGGCGACCCGCATGAGGCGATCGTGTTCATCGAGCGCTTCGGGCCGCCGGCGGCGCGCGCCCACATCAAGAAGTTCAAGCTGGGCACGATCACGCGCTTCGCGGCGGTGGATCCGAAGATGAACCAGTTCGAGCGCCCCAAGGCCGCGCCCCCCACCGCGGCGCCCGGCACGCCGGGGGCCGATACTTAGGCGCAGGCCGACCGGCGACTCGAGGCGGGGCGGAACGAGCGATTCGTTCCGCCCCGCCCGCGTGTGGGACGCGAGGCGGCGGTGCTATCTTCCGCGCGACTGCCGTTTGCCATCGCACACACGGAGGTGCTCCCCGATGCTTCGCCGACTGGCCGCCGCCACGCTGCTCGCGGCGCTGCTCGCCCTGCCCGCGCATGCCGCGCCCACCGCCGGCGCGCCGAAGCCGTGGACGTGGGACGACATGCTCGCGATTCGCACGGTGCGCGAACCCCGGCTGTCTCCCGACGGCACGCGCCTGCTGTACGTGGTCCGCGAGCTGACCGCCGACACCTCGCGCTACCAGAGCGACGTGTGGATGGGCACGATCGCCACCGGCGAACACCGTCGGCTCACCCGCAGCAGCGCGAACGACGACTCGCCGCGCTGGGCGCCCGACGGCCGCTCGTTCGCCTTCCTGTCCGACCGCACGAACGAGGGCGCCCCGGGCGGATCGGCGCAGGTGTGGTCGCTGTCGCTGGAAGGCGGCGAGCCGATGGCGCTCACCTCCTCCCCGACGCCGGTGATGCAGTTCGAGTGGTTCGCCGACGGCCGCGCCATTGCGTATCTGGCGCCCGACGGCGCGAGCGCGGCGGCTCGCGAGCGTGCCGCGCGCGGCGATGATGCGTGGGTCGCCTCCGAACACCCGGGCGGCACGCGGCTGTGGATGCTCGAGCTGGCCGGGCGCAAGGCGGCGGCGATCACGCCCGCGGGCGCCTTCGTGACGTCGTTCGCGGTCTCTCCCGACGGCCGGCGCGCCGTGTACTCGGCGCAGGCCGAGCCGGGCTTCGACGGCGCGGGCGAGTCGGACCTGTGGGCGATTCCCGTCGCGGGCGGCAAGCCCGCGGCGCTGGTGCAGCGCCCGGGCATGGATGCGCGCCCGCGCTTTTCGCCGGACGGCCGCTGGGTGGCGTTCCTCTCGCACGACGGCAGGCCGGGCGACGCGTCGGGCCCGGTGCACGTGTGCGTGGTGCCCGCGGCGGGCGGCGGCGCGGTGAACATCACGCCCCGCCTGGACGAGCGCATCCAGAGCTACGGCAGCCAGGCCGACCTGCTGTGGATGAGCGACAACCAGTCCGTGCTGTTCGGATCGGCGGACCGCACCAGCATCCGGCTGTTTCGCGCCTTCACCGACGACCGCCCGGTGGAACCGGTCACGCGCGAGGCCGGCGCCAACGACTGGCCCACGCTGGATGCGGCCGGCAAGGTGTTCGCGTGGGTTCACGAGGACCCCGAGCACGCGCCCGAGGTGTGGGTGTGGGAGTTCGAGCGCAGCGCGCCGCGCGCGTTCACCGACCTCAATCCTTGGATCCGCGACCGGCTGTCGTTCCCGGCTCAGGTGGTCACGTGGCCGAGCGCGGACGGCAGGCAGGTCGAAGGCCTGCTCTACGCGCCGGTCAACGCCCGGCCGGGCGTGCGTGTGCCGCTGCTGCTCGACGTGCACGGCGGGCCGGGAGTGAACCACGCGCAGTACTTCACGCCGCTCACCGAGGGCTACGGCATTCCCTACGACCTCCAGCGCGGCTGGGCGGTGCTCATGCCCAACCCGCGCGGCAGCTCGGGCTACCGCGGCGAATGGCGCGCCGCCAACGTGCGCGACTGGGCGGGCAAGCCGTACGAGGACCTCCTGTCGGGCGTGGACGCGATGATCCGCCTGGGATTCGCGGACTCCACGCGGCTCGCGGTCTGCGGCTGGTCGTACGGCGGCTACATGACCAGCAACATCGTCGGGCGCACGAACCGCTTTCGCGCCGCGGTGGCGGGCGGCGGCCCCGTGAACCTCCTGTCGTTCGCCGGCACCACCGACATTCCCGGGCTCGCCCACCACTCCATGAGCGCGTGGCCGTGGGAAGACCCGCAGGTGTACCTCGACAACTCACCGCTGCTGCGCGCCGGTGCGGTGCGCACGCCCACAGCGTTCATCCACGGCGAGCAGGACCCGCGCGTTCCGGCGGGACAGAGCTGGGAAATGTACCGCGCGCTCCGTACGCGCGGAGTGCCCACCGACCTGATGATCCTGCCGCGCGAAGGTCACGACCCCGAATCCCCGCGCCACCGGCGCACGATGATGATCTGGAACCACGAATGGCTGGCGCGCTGGACACTGAACGCGCCGCCCGCAGGCGCGCGTCGCGCCACAGGAGGCAGTCGATGACCCCGGAACCCGAGAACACCGAAGACCTGCAGAAACTCCTCGGCCTGATGTTCCAGGCCCACCCGTGGCACGGCCTGTCCATCGGACCGGCGGCGCCCGGTGTCGTGACCGTGTACATCGAGCTGGTGCCCGCCGACACGGTCAAGTACGAGATCGACAAGCGCAGCGGCATGCTCAAGCTGGACCGCCCGCAGCGCTACTCCAGCCTGTCGCCGGAGCCGTACGGGTTCATCCCGCGCACGCTGTGCGGCGACAACGTGGCGGCGTTTGCCGCGCAGAGCTCGGGCCGCAAGGGGCTCAAGGGCGACCGCGATCCGCTCGACGTGTGCGTGCTGACCGAGCGCGCCATCAACCACGGCGGCGTCGTGGTACGCGCGCGTCCCATTGGCGGGCTGCGCATGTTCGACGGCAACGAGGTGGACGACAAGATCATCGCCGTGCTCGAGAGCGATCCCACGTACGAAGGCTGGACCGAACTGGAGCACTGCCCGCCCGTGCTGATCGACCGCATCCAGCACTACTTCCTCACGTACAAGGACATGCCGGGTTCGTCCGGCCCGCGCGTCGAGATGGTCGGCGTGTACGGCGCCGAAACGGCGCGCGAGGTCATCGCCCGGTCGCAGGTGGACTACCGCGCCAAGTTCGGCGACCTCGAGCGCACGCTGGACAAGGCGCTCAGCCAGTTCGATTCGCCCGACGAGTGATCGCGCTCGACCTTCTCGTGCTCGGTGGCGGGATCACCGGACTCTCGGTGGCCCGAATGGCCGCGCGCGCCGGCTGGCGCGTTGCCCTGCTCGAGCGTGACGACCTGGCGAGCGGCGCGAGCAGCTCCAGCAGCCACATGCTGCACGGCGGGCTGCGCTACCT
>JADLGX010000514.1 GCA_020849095.1 Candidatus Eiseniibacteriota bacterium | reverse complement strand
TCCGCAACTTCGACGAGAACGGCAACCCACTCGCGCGGCCCAACACCCTCCTGATCGACAGCGAGCAGCTCGAGTCCGGCGAGGCGCTGGACGACAACTTCCGCGCGATGGCCGCCGACGAGATCGATCGCTTCCGCCGTGAGATCCTGGAGCGCGGAGGTGACCGGAAGGAAGCCGACAACATCAGCGACAACGACCTCCTCCGCGAGGTCATGAACACCGTCGGCAAGCCCGGCCGCCTAGGCGAGGGCATCCGCTGCGTCGTGTCGGTCGCCATGCTGACCGAAGGCTGGGACGCCAACACCGTCACCCACGTGCTTGGCATCCGCGCCTTCGGTACCCAGCTCCTGTGCGAGCAGGTCATCGGCCGCGCGCTCCGTCGCCAGTCGTACGACCTGAACGAGGAGGGCCTGTTCAACGTCGAGTACGCCGACGTTCTCGGCATTCCCTTCGACTTCACCGCCAAGCCCGTCGTCGCGCCGCCCCAGCCCCCGCGCGAGACCATTCATGTGCACGCCGTGCGCCCCGATCGGGACCCCTTGGAGATCCGTTTCCCCCGGGTCGAAGGCTACCGCGTCGAACTCCCCGAGGAGCGCCTGACCGCCACCTTCACCGACGACCACAAGCTCGTCCTCACGCCCGACCTCGTCGGCCCGACGCACACCGAAAACGCCGGAATCATCGGGGAAGCGGTCAATCTCGACCTCGAGCACCTGGAAGATACTCGCCGCTCCACCCTCCTCTTCCACCTCACCAAGCACCTCTTGATGACCAAGTGGAGGGACGACGACGGGCTGCCCAAGTACCACCTCTTCGGCGAGCTGAAGAGGATCGCCAAGCAGTGGCTCGACACCTGCCTCGAGTGCGTCGGAGACACCTATCCCGCGCAGCTCATTTACCAGGATCTCGCCGACCGGGCCTGCCAGCGAATCACCGCCGCCATCACCGCATCGTTCGTCGGACACCGCCCGCTCATTGCCCTGCTCGATCCCTACAACCCCACCGGCTCGACCCGGCACGTCAACTTCAACACGTCCAAGCCCCGCCGTTGGCAGACCAGCTCACGGTTCAGCCAGGTCAACTGGGTCATTGCCGACAGCGACTGGGAGCTCGAGTTCTGCCGCGTCGTCGAGTCCCATCCCAGGGTCAAGGCCTACGTCAAGAACCAGGGCCTCGGCCTCGAGGTCCCGTACCGATCCGGGTCCGTCGCGCGGCGCTACATTCCCGATTTCATCGTCCTCGTCGACGACGGCCACGGCGACGACGATCCCCTGCACCTCGTGGTCGAGATCAAGGGCTACCGGCGCGAGGACGCCAAGGACAAGAAGACCACCATGGAGACCTACTGGATTCCGGGCGTCAACAACCTCGGAACCCATGGCCGCTGGGCCTTCGCCGAACTCACCGAGGTCTTCCGGATGGACGCCGACTTCGCCGCCAAGGTCCAGGCCGAGGTCGAGAGAATGATTCAGACCGCCGGCACCCAACTCGAAGGATCAAGAGCATAGCCATGGCCAAGAAGCCCACCAAGTCCACCTACGCCCCCAAGAAGGTCGTCGAGACTCTCCTCCACGACGAGGCCACGCGGAAAAACATCCCCACCGCGGAGTACCAGTCCGTCGTCAAGGACGAGCAGCAGTCTCCCATCCGCGTCGCCTACGAGCGCCGCAACCGCGACCTCGACCCCCAACTCGTCTGGCGCGGCAAGGACGAGCAAGACTGGAGCGACCTCGTCGTCAACGCCCCCCCCCTCTACATCCAGGAAAAGGTCCACCCCAAGGTCCTCATCGACGACCTCCTCCGCAAGAGCCAGGCCGACGCGAAGGCCGCCGACCCCCAAATCGACCTCTTCTCCGACTTCAACGGCATCTCCGCCGGCGCCGACAAGACCGAGTTCTACCAGCACGACCAGAACTGGTCGAATCGGATGATCCTCGGCGACTCGCTCCAGGTGATGGCGAGCCTCGCGGAGCGTGAAGGGTTGCGCGGCAAGGTCCAGTGCATCTACTTCGATCCCCCCTACGGCATCAAGTTCAACAGCAACTTCCAGTGGTCGACGACCGACCGCGACGTGCAGGACGGAAGAGCCGACCACATCACAAGAGAACCCGAGCAAGTAAAGGCGTTCCGCGACACCTGGCGCGACGGAATCCACAGCTATCTGACCTACCTTCGGGATCGGCTGACAGTCGCGCGAGATCTACTCACGGATGCAGGTTCCATTTTCGTTCAGATCGGAGACGAAAACGTCCACAGAGTCAGGTCGGTGCTAGACGAGGTGTTCGGGGATCGCAATTGTATCACGGAGATCTTAGTCAAAAAAAAAGGAAGTCAAAAGGGCGGCACCCTAGATTCATTGAACGACTACATCTTGTGGTTCGCGAAGGCACAGAAGGCATCGGGGCAGGTAAAAACCCGACCGGTATATGAGATACGAACCGACGCAGAACTGTTTGAGGACTTCCCGTTCGTCGAGCTCGACGACGGTAGCAGATTGCGGGTCAGAGACTTGGAGACAAGGGACCGGCGGGAGTACGCCGGCGACCTTCAGTTGCTCCGTGCGCAGTACCCGGGCGCGAGGCTGTTCGCAGCAAACCCACTCAAGAGCGGTGGGAACCGAAGGCAGCAGTCCTTGGACTTCTCCTATCAAGGGCGAGACTTTCCTATCAAGGCGGGGCAGTGCTGGAAGCACACTGTGACCGAGGACGACGGTAGCACGCCGGGTATGACGCGCTTGGCACTGGCGGGTCGCCTGCAACCGCAGCAAACGGACGTAAGGTTCGTGCGATACTCACCAGAGCCGTCGATTCGAGAGATATCGAATTGGTGGGACGGGTTCGGCGGCGCGCCCAAGCAAGTCTATGTCGTCCAGACGAATGAGCGAGTGATCGAGCGACTGCTACTTATGGCGTCCGATCCAGGCGACCTGGTCCTTGACCCAACATGTGGGTCTGGAACGACGGCAACGGTTGCGGAGCAGTGGGGCCGGCGCTGGATCACGATTGACACGTCACGCGTGGCGCTGGCGCTGGCGCGCACGAGAGTGATGGGGGCGCGCTATCCGTTCTACGTGCTCGCTGATTCATGCGAGGGACAGCGCAGACAGGCTGAAGGCGGCCAGGTAGCATCAGGCTCCCGGCCGGTCAAAAGCGACATCAGGCATGGATTTGTGTATGAAAGGGCGAGCAATGCCACGTCGGGATCGATCGCGAATAACGCGGAGATCGAAGTCATCTGGGAGCAGTGGCAGACGAAGCTCGAACCGCTGCGGGAAAAGCTGAACGCGGAGCTGAAGACGTCGTGGCAGGAGTGGGAGATTCCGCGCGAGGTCGAGGAGAAGTGGTCGGAGGCGGCGAAGGCGCTGCATGGGGAGTGGTGGCAGGCTCGCATCGCGAGGCAGCAGGAGATCGACAAGTCGATCGCGGCGAAGGCGGAGTACGAGTTCCTCTACGACAAGCCGTACGTCGACAACAAGAAGGTGCGGGTGGCGGGTCCGTTCACGGTGGAGAGCCTGAGTCCGCACCGGGCGCTGGCGGTGGACGAGGACGATCAGTTGGTGGGGCTTGGGGCGAGCGCGAAGGCGGATGTGGAGAGGGCGCGGTCGTTCACGGAGATGGTGCTGGAGAACCTGCGTGTGGCGGGGGTGCAGCAGGCAAGCAAGGAGGATCGGATCTCCTTCACCGCCCTCACGCCGTGGCCGGGCAAGATGCTGTGCGCGGAGGGCCGGTTCCTCGAAGGTGAGGACGGCAAGGGGTCGGAGAAGCGGGCGGCGATCTTCGTGGGCTCGGAATTCGGGACGGTGCAGCGGGCGGACTTGGTGGCGGCGGCGCGAGAGGCGGGGGATGCGAACTTCGATGTGCTGATCGCCTGCGCCTTCAACTACGAGGCGCACACGACGGAGTTCGGCTCGTTGGGGCGGGTACGGGTGCTCAAAGCACGGATGAACGCGGATCTGCACATGTCGGAGGATCTGAAGAACACGGGGAAGGGGAACCTGTTCGTGGTGTTCGGTGAGCCGGACATCGACATCCTGCCGGAGCCGGACGGGCGCGTGCGGGTCAAGGTCAACGGCGTGGACGTGTTCCACCCGAGCACGGGCGAGGTGCGAAGCGACGGTGCGGAGGGTATTGCGTGCTGGTTCATCGACACGGACTACAATGAGGAGAGCTTCTTCGTCCGGCACGCCTACTTCCTCGGCGCGAACGACCCGTATTCGTCGCTCAAGACGACGCTGAAGGCGGAGATCAACGAGGAGGCGTGGGCGACGCTGAACAGCGACACGTCGCGGCCGTTGGAGAAGCCGAAGTCGGGGCGGATCGCGGTGAAGGTGATCAATCACCTGGGGGATGAGGTGATGAAGGTGTTCCGGGTGGAGTGACCGTGAGTGGAGTGAGTGGGGAGCGAGGTGGTCGACGGGACGACCCACGCCGAAGCGTACTTCCTTCGAAGATGGCGGCAATGAAGGTGCCGCTGTTCGAGGTGGTACTTCGCAATCGGCTTCGCGGACGGACGCTTGTGGCCGAGATAGGACTCGGTCCGGCGCTGCATGCCGAACTTGTCGCGGCGATGCTCTATCTCGATCCAAAGAACTCAACTCGCCTACAGGAGATCAGTGAGCGATACCCCGCGATCTTCTCGACCTACCTCGTCAGCTGTGCTGTCTACTTTTACCGTCAAGGTGACTTCTGGTCAGAGTTGCCAGTGCGCATGGATGACAGTTCAAGAGGGCCGGCGTTCCTCAGAGCCCTGGAAGCTGTCGGCCTCCCCGCTTTCGATGATCTTGTGCTTCTAGAGAACGCTCAGGCGTTCGTGCCGAGAATCGTCATTCACGCCGGGATCCCGAGGTACTGTCTAGCCGACTTCTTCCGAGTACTTCATGGCGGATTGGATCGTGGGCTTATCGACGCGAAGGACCTGCAGGCGTTCTGGAGGAGTGCGCCGGGTACGCTCGCGACCGTCGACCGCCCAGTTAAGCGCTTCATTCTATACGGCGGGGCCGCGGCTACGAACCTGGTCGATCGGTGCATCAACCTGCTTCAGTCGATCGAAGAAGGAGCTGAGCCAATCGACGAGATTGGCGCCACTGGGCTGCCCGCCTACATCTCGGAGGAACTCCGAAAGTCCCCGAGGATGGGCGCGCGGGGCGCACGCACCAGAGGACTGGGATCAGCGTTCCCGAAGCCGCGACTGCGACTGGATCCATTCACGCGACAGGGACCATACGTCGATCTCCCTCCGGTTCCCGCTTCACTGGCAGATGGGCGTTGGCGAGTCACCTCCGATCGCCAGGCATCTACCGCTCGCGCGAGCGTCTACAACAGTCAGACAATTGCGGTCGAGCCAGCGCAGTCATGGGAGGTGGCATTCGAGCACGGTGCGCACACAATCCGTCGGTTCTCCTTCGACGGGATCACCAAGTATCCGGTCCTAGCCTTCGACCCGATCACGCAGCAGTTGATCCCTCTCGGTGCGCCGATTCGAAGCGAAAGCGCATGGTTGCTTGCTTCTCGCCTGGTCAAGGCTGAAATCAGAGGAGACGATGGGGAGCGACGCCCGGCCCGAGAGATTGAGCAGGGGGATGGGTTCGGCGGTGGCTGGGTCGATTTTCACTTCTCTCACATCCCACTTGAAGGTGTCTGCGCGTTGGAGTGCGACTTTGGCGGGGAGCAGCGGTTCAGGTTAGATGTTGTTTCACGGGCCATGCAGGTCAGGCTAGATGAGGAGCCACTGAAGTGGGTGGTGGCGGAAGCTGGGTCGGCGGTGTTTTCATCTGTGCCTGGACTGAATCTGCCGGCATTGCCGCAATTCGAGGCAACGGACTGGAAGATTCGCGTCACCGGTGCGTTCGGGTCTCGCGATGTGCAAGCGACAGGAGCGGAAGACGGAATTGTGCGTGGCAGCCTGGGTGAAGCCGTTCCATCGGACTACTCCGGCCCGCTGCAAATCAGCGCGCGAGGACCGCTAGGTTCAGACTTTCGCACTCACATTATGGTCGTAGCGGGGCTTCGAGTCGACGTGCCGTCGAAGCTCCTTCTCCCGAACGAAGTGCCTGGTATCAGTGTGAGTTATACCCGCATGGGCGTGGACGGGAGCGGGCAGAACCGACCGGTGGCATTGCCCCACGATGTCGACACAGCTCCCGTGGACGTGGATGGGATTCCATTGAGAATCCTAGTACCACGGCTTGTGTGGGGTTTGTTGGGACCAGGCAGGGACTCCGCAAAGCTAACGACCGCGAAGATTGCTCTGAGTGACGACGATCTCGTCGGGGACGTTCCAATAGGACTCCAAATCCGCACGCGCCACCCTGACCTCGCAACCACACTTGAAGTGCGAGCGCGAGACAAGGTGCTACAGGCCCTGCCCGGTCGAACAGCTGGAGTGGAGGGCAGGTGTTCCTTTGACCTGCGTCAACTGCGGGACACGGTTCGGGCGGAGGGGGGACGACGACTTGAACTCGTTCTGATTGTGGACGGCTGGGAAGTCGCGATCGGATGGATTGCAGCGCCGATAGAGGCGGGAAGCGTGTCGATCCAGCTCTCCGCAGAGGGTGGATCGTGCCGAGTCTCCGTCGGATTGGACGCATCGAAGAGGCGTCGGAATCGTCTGCTACGCATCTGGTCGGAAGATCGACCATGGGAGCCCTGTTTGGTCGAGTCAATCCCAGATGATGCGCGCGAGCAGTTCGAAGTTGCGTACGACGCCTTGAGAATGCCACCGGGCCGGTACTTTGGCGAAGTACTGACCGACGACGGATGGGATGCTCTGCCAGGACGGCCGGAGTCGAATGCCCCGACCGCGACTTCCATGCAATTCGGAAACACGGCAGATCATCGCGAAGTACTGATGAGATCTGAAAGCGCGACTGCACTTCAGGTGCTCGAAGCCGCCCTGGCGGGCTACGGGCGAGCCCGGGATCTCTCGCCGGGCGAGGCCTCCGACATTGCAACCGAGCTCGCGGTGGCGGTGCTGCACAGCATCGCGTCCCGCAGGGAGAAGGCCAGCGCGAACGAAGCGGTGCGGGATCTTCTGTCCCTGGTCATGTTGGCACCCGCGAAGGTCGTTGCGGCAGTCGCTGAGCTTGCGGAAAGGCGCTCAGTCCCGCAAGGCGTGTCACTGCTTTTGGCGCTCCATCTGAAGGGTACTGGGATGCGACCGCTTGAGCCCCTTGCTGATCACGTAGCTCGTATGCTCTGGGTGAAGGCGCCAGCGCTGGCGGCACTTTTCGACCTGCCCTTCGTCCGAACAGACTGCGACGTGGCATTGCGATGCGAGCAGAGCGTGGGCTGGCCGGGAGATCGAAGCCTTCAAGAGCTGGTGGGGCACAGTCCAATTCAGGCGGAGCTCGCCAGAACACCTGAGCAATTGGATGCGCTGATTGCGTGGATTCGGCCGACGCCCCAACGTCTTCTCGATCAAGACTCGTATGTCGAAGCTTACGTTGAGTGGCTCCTCGCCCACACCGGGAACCCGAGACGATCCTCCTATTGGCTGGAGGATTACTCAGACCTGCCGAACGCCAAGAGCGAGCTGTTGACCGCGGCGCAGGAGCTCATTCAACAACGGATGCCAAAGCCTGGCACAGAGTTCCGCGGGCGATTTCCTGCTCAAGTCCTCCTGGCAGCGCTTCACCTCGCACACGACACGCGCCATGCGGGCCGAGCGCGCAATGCTCTAATGGAAGTGGCGGACTTTGTTCCAAAGCTCGTCTGTAGAGACTTGGTGACAGCACTGATCCACGGTGGGAGCGGAGCACAATGAGCGAGCCGTTCGATCCCGTTGGAGCCTGCCAACGAATCAGGCAGCGATACCGCGACTATCTGCTCACGCGATTCAGTCCGCGATC
This sequence comes from Candidatus Eiseniibacteriota bacterium, assembly GCA_020849095.1. Taxonomy (GTDB): domain Bacteria; phylum Eisenbacteria; class RBG-16-71-46; order RBG-16-71-46; family RBG-16-71-46; genus CAIXRL01. The sequence goes on along the minus strand of JADLGX010000514.1, from coordinate 3,906 downwards.
AACCCCAATCCGAGACTCGTATCACAAGGCTCTGACGGAGGAGTTCGTACTTACGCGGGGGCCGTACTTGCAAGGCGCACCGCCGTTCCTTCGGGGCCAGTCCCTCCGTGGTCTGGTCAGTGAGGGAGTACTCACGCGACTGTTTGAGGCGCTCGACTCGACGGCACTCCCGCTTGACCGTCCGCTGTATAGCCATCAGGAACGGGCCATCAGGCAGGCGGCTGCGAGAAGAAACCTGCTCATCGCGACGGGAACTGGATCCGGGAAAACGGAGTGCTTCTTGGTTCCCATTCTCGATCATCTGCTGCGTGAGCGGGAGCGAGACATGCTGGAATCCCCAGGAGTGCGCGCACTCCTCCTCTATCCGATGAACGCGTTGGCGAATGATCAGGTGAAGCGGCTGCGGCGAGTGCTCGCCCAGTTTCCGGACATCACGTTCGGCCGCTATATCGGAGAGACCGAGCAATTGAAGCGCCGCGCTGAGGAGAAGTTTCGGAGGCAGTATCCCTATGAACCGCGAATCCCGAACGAGCTCCTTTCGCGGGAGGAGATGCAGCAGGCGCCGCCGCACCTTCTTCTTACGAACTTCGCGATGCTGGAGTACCTACTGCTGCGGCCCGCAGACAGCATCCTGTTCGACGGTCCAACCGGGAGGCATTGGCGTTTCATCTGCTTGGACGAGGTCCACATTTACTCGGGAGCGCAAGGCACGGAGATCGCGATGCTCATGCGGCGCCTACGCGACCGCGTCGTGGAGAGCAGCACTGGCAGTCTGACGTGTTTCGGAACGAGCGCCACTCTCGGGAAGGGAAGAGAGGACTTTCCAGCGCTCGCGAAGTTTGCAGAAGCACTGTTTGGGGAGCCGTTTGAATACTCTCAGGATGACCCCCTTAGGATGGACGTGATCGAGGCTGCCTTTGATCCTCCCTCCTTGAAGGGAAGCCATGATTTGCCGTTCGGTTGCTTCGCTGAATTCGAAAGGCTGCTCACGGATAGTACCGCCACGGCGCGTGATGTCCAGGCGATGGCAGAGCTGGCGCTGGGCTCGCCAACCGTTGCGTCGGAAAAAGGGCTGTCGCCAAGGGCGTACGCCCGACGACTTCTTTCCGGTGACCGGCAGGTGCAGCACCTGATCCAGGCGTTGGGCCGGGCTCCGGGAGAGCTGTCACGCCTGGCGCCAGAGATCCTCGGGGCGTCAGCTCGAGGCACTGACCTCGCCCGGCTGGTTCGGCTGGGCATGCTTGCGCGGGAGACAGCGTACGAGCCTGCCCTGGTGCCAGCCCGGTATCACTTTCTCCTCAGGGCGCTCGAGGGGGCGTTCATCTGCCTGGATCCTGAGCATCCGGGACATTCACCCGTGCTGAGGCTGAACCGACACCGCACGTGCCCTGCCTGCAGTGCCGTGGGCCGTCCGGCGCGGATGTTCGAGCTGGCTGTGTGCCGCGGGTGCGGCGCTGAACATCTGCTTGGTACAGTGAAGCCGGAAGGTGGCTGCGACGTGCTGTCCCCAGCGGAGGGGTTCGCGCCCAAGTACGAGTTTTTTCTGCTGTCAGAACCAATCGGTGTCGCTGACGAGGACGAGATCGCGAGTAGCGATGAAATGCCAGACGAGGAGCGCTCGGAGTGGGTCTGCCCGCGCTGCGCTGCCCTGCTCGCCACCAGCGAGGCACCGTGCAACTGTGGGTCAGAACGTCCGAAGCCGCGCCGCGTTACTCACGTGTCTCCCGGGAAGCAGATCCATCGCTGCGCGGCGTGTTCGGCTCAGAGCAGCGGCGACGTAGTGCTCCGGTTTGTAACAGGCTCGGACGCGGCAGTAGCGGTGGTCGCTACCGAGCTGTATCAAGCACTGCCGGCCAGCTCAGATGCCATCGCGGCTCAGGAGATTGGCGATGGGCGAAGACTTCTCTCCTTCTCAGACAGTCGGCAGGACGCAGCATTCTTCGCTGCCTATCTGGATCGTACGTACGGACGGGCTGTGGAGCGCCGTCTGATCGCCCGAACAGTGGCGGAGTCGCGGTCCTCGCCTGTCCGCTTTTACGAGTTGGTGGATATCTTAGCGAAAGCGGCGAGAGATCATCGAGTGCTCAACCCAGATGATGGCGTGTCAGCGCACCGAGCTGAAGCTAGTACTTGGTTGATGCAGGAGATACTCGCGATCGATCGACAGCACAGCCTGGATGGAACCGGGACGGCTTCGATTCTCCCGGCGGTTCCCGAGCGCTATCAGGCCCCGCGGGCGTTATTGGATCTTGGATTCAGCCCGACGGAGGCCGCTGATCTCATTCTGACCCTGCTCGAGACATTGAGAGTGAGCGGTGCAGTGGCAGCTCCACCGGGGTTGGACCTTCGGGACGACGCCTTCGCGCCCAGGAACCGGGAGATCTTCGTGCGGGGTCAGGGGCGGGGGGCTGGGGTGCTATCGTGGCTACCGAGCACCGGAACGAACCGCCGCCTCTGTTTCCTCGAAAGAGTGTTCTCGCGGCGTCACCTGTCTGCCAGTCCTGCCGAATGTCTAGACGGGATATGGAGATACCTCACTGCGCCCGGTTCACAGTGGTCCCAGGTACTGAAGGCGACCACTCACCGTACGGAGGGGGTGGTTTATCAACTCGCATTTGATCGGCTTGACTTCGCCAAGCGAGACGCTGGTCATTCGCCCAAGCGCTGCGGAGTGTGCCGGCGAGTATCATGGATCGATGTGTCGGGTGTGTGCCCGTCGCTTCGATGCAAAGGGGAGCTTGTTGCGGAGGAGGCAGATGCGCAAACCGGGGAACACTACGCGAATCTGTATCGGACACTGGAGACCATCGGACTGAGAGTCGCCGAGCATACGGCACAGCTAGCCTCTGAGGCGGCAAGCGAAGTCCAGGATGAGTTTGCAACAGGGCGTATCAATGTCCTGAGCTGCTCTACAACCTTCGAACTTGGCGTCGACATCGGAGAAGTACAGTCGGTGCTCCTCCGGAACGTGCCGCCGTCCCCAGCAAACTACGTGCAACGAGCAGGTCGAGCGGGAAGAAGAGCCGCAGACCCAGCGCTCATCGTGACGTTTGCACAAATGCGCAGCCACGACCTCTCGTACTTTGCGGATCCGTTGCCGATGGTGGCGGGGCGAGTAGCAGTGCCTAGGATTGCACTCGAGAACGCTGCGATCGCGAGAAGGCACGTGCACTCAGTCGCTTTCGCGGCCTTCCATCGCTGGTGGGTAAGCGCGGAGCACGAGTCGGCGAAAACCGTCTCGGACTTCTTTGAGGCACCAGACGACGCGGCGTCGCTCGACGAGAGATTCACCGCGTGGCTCGAGTCGCATCCGGAGGACCTGAAGGCCGCGCTCTTGCGGTTGCTGCCTGCGGAACTCGTAAGGGACCTTGGCGTAGTGACATGGGAGTGGGTTGACGCGCTGTGCGAGCAGTCGCCGAGTGAGCCATCTCATGGGTGGTTCGCCCGCGCCCGGGAAGAAGTGCGGGAAAGTATCGATTTCTTTCAGGCCAGCATTGAGGACGCTTCAAAGGCGAAACAGTTCGAGCGGGCAGCGGCATTGCAGCGCACGCTACAGACACTCCAGAAACGTGAGCTGCTGGGCTTTCTTGGTAGTCGAAATGTGCTGCCCAAGTACGGCTTCCCGGTGGACGTCGTGGAGCTTGATCTGTCCGCATCTCCAGAGGCGCGGAGGCTTGATCTGAGCCGTGATCTGCGGATGGCGATCATGGAGTACGCCCCGACCGCGAGGGTGATCGCGGAGAAGCGTGTGTGGGTGAGCCGTGGGCTGGCGTTGCGCCCTGGGAGGGCATGGCCAATATTCGCGAACGCGACTTGCGACCAGTGCGGGGCGTTCCATCATCATATCGAGGAGTTGACAAGCAACTGCGCGTGTGGCGCGGATCGGGCGTCTTTCCGACGTCGACC
>JADLGX010000513.1 GCA_020849095.1 Candidatus Eiseniibacteriota bacterium | reverse complement strand
TGGAGTGCAGCGTCACGATGTTCGGGTGGTTGAGCACCGCCACCGTGCGCGCCTCGCGCTCGAAGCGCGCCAGCCGTTCGGGATCGGCGGCCACCGATTCGGGCAGCACCTTGAGCGCCACGTCGCGACCCAGGCGGGTGTCGTGAGCGCGGTAGACCTCACCCATTCCGCCCGCACCCAGTGCGAACGAGATGTCATAGGGACCGAGGCGGGTGCCGGGAGCGAGGCGGGGCATGAGCGCGAGACTGTAAGGGAGTGTGGGGCAGCCACCAAGTCCGGCGAGGGACCCGTCCGGGATGGCAGATTTCCGTGTGACCGCGGGGACGTCTCGGGTAGCTTCCCGCCGTGCCCGTTTCACCCGGTGCTCGCCCGGGTCCGTGCAGAGTCGTCGCGCCCCCCTCGGCGCCGTCGGCACGGCCATGCCGGAGCTCCTCGTCCACCACTCTCACTCCGACGGCCGCATGCCCCTGACCCCCGGCACCCGACTGGGCCCCTATGAAGTCGTCGCGCCGCTCGGCGCTGGCGGCATGGGCGAGGTGTACCGCGCGCGTGACTCGCGGCTGAATCGCGACGTGGCGATCAAGGTGCTGCCGCAGCACCTGAGCGCCGACGCCGACGTGCGCGCGCGCTTCGAGCGCGAGGCCAAGGCGGTCGCCGCGCTCAATCATCCCAACATCTGCACGCTGTTCGACGTGGGGCGCGAAGGCGAGACCGACTATCTCGTGATGGAGCTGGTCGAGGGCGAGACGCTGGCCCAGCGGCTGGCCAAAGGCGCGCTGGCGCCCGCCGAAGTGCTGCGCATCGGCGCGCAGGTCGCCGACGCGCTCGATCGCGCGCACCGCGCCGGCGTGGTGCACCGCGACTTGAAGCCCGGCAACGTCATGCTCACCAAGAGCGGCGCCAAGCTGATGGACTTCGGGCTCGCCCGCGCGACCAGCATGGGCGGGCCGGTGAGCGCCAGCGGCGCGACGATGACCGCGCTCACCCAGACACCCACCATGGCGTCGCCGCTGACCGCGGCGGGCGCGATCGTCGGCACTTTCCAGTACATGCCGCCCGAGCAGCTCGAAGGGGGCGAGGCGGACTCGCGCTCGGACATCTGGGCGCTGGGCTGCGTGCTGTACGAGATGGCGACCGGCAAGCGCGCGTTCGAGGGACGCAGCCAGGCCACGCTCATCTCGGCCATCATGACCGGCGAGCCCGCGCCCATCTCGCAGGTGGCGCCGCTGTCGCCGCCCGCGCTCGATCGCATCGTCGCGCGCTGCCTCGCCAAGGATCCCGACGACCGCTGGCAGACCGCGCGCGACCTCATGCACGAGCTGCGCGCGATCGGCAGCGGCGTCACCAGCGCTTCGGCCGTTGCAGTGGCCGCCGCGACGCCGCGCACTCGCCGCCACCCGACGTGGCAGCTCGCGCTCGTCGCCGTGGCCGCGCTGGTCGCGGGTCCCTTCCTGCTGCAGCGCCTTCTGCCCGGCCTCGGCACCGGCGGCGCGGCGAAGCAGGCGTACGTGCTGTCCGCGCCGATGCCACCGGGTCTCACGCTCGGCCTGGGCGCCGGCGACATCGCGGTCGCTCCCGACGGCAGCGCCATCGTGTTCGCGGCCTCCGACTCGCTGGGCGAGAAGGACCTGTGGTACCGGCCGCTCGGCGCCGGCGCGGCGCGCAAGCTGCCGGGCACTACCGAAGCGACACTGCCGTTCTGGTCCGGGGACGGCGCCCACATCGGCTTCTTCGCCGGCGGAAAGTTGCGGCGAGTGGCGGTCGCGGGCGGGTCGGCGCAGGACATCTGCGCGGGCGGTTCCGGCCGCGGCGCCACGTGGAATCGCGACGGCGTCATCCTGTTCACGCCCGCCGCCGAAGGGCCCGTGTTCCGTGTTTCCGCCGACGGCGGAACGCCGGTCGCCGAGTCGGTCGTGGACACCGCTCGGCACGAGGGCGGGCACCGCTTTCCGCGCTTCCTGCCGGACGGCAAGCACTACTTCCTCACCGTCACGCCGAGCATCCAGGACCAGCACGACGTCTACCTGGGTGAGTTGGGCAGCCCCAAGCGCCGGCTCGTGCTGCGCTGCGACGGTTCGCCCGTGTGGTCGCCCTCGGGCTGGCTGCTGTACCGGCGCAACGGACTCGCGCAGGCACAGCGCTGGGACCTGCGCTCGTGCAAGCTCAGCGGCCAGCCCGTTCCGCTGGTGGATGCCTTCCAGTCCCCGAACCTGCTCGGCTCGAACTCGGTGTGGCTCGTGGGGGAGGACGTGCTGCTCACGATTCCCGATCGCCCGGCGGACCAGCGGCTCGCGTGGGTTTCGCGAGACGGGAGCATCGAGCCCATCGCGGGGCTTCCGGTCGGTGGTTGGGCCGGCGTGAGCCTCTCGCCCGACGGCTCGCGCGTGGCCAGCACACGCCGTCAGGCGGGAACGGCCGCATCGGCATCCTCCGATCTGTGGATCGCGGACCTCGCACGCGGGAGCGCGAGCCGGTTCACGAGCCAGCCCGGGCTGACGATCAACCCGGTCTGGTCGCCGGACGGTCGAACGGTCTACTACTCGAACAACGGCAGCGGCGTTTACGAGGTGTACGCGAAGAGTGTCGCCGCGTCCGGTGCGCCCACGTTCGTGGTGAAGGGCAAGGGGCTCGTCATTCACCCCGCTGGCATTTCGCCGGACGGGCGGACGCTGGTGCTCGCAACGCAATCCCCCGGGAACGGAGGGGACATCGTCCTGCATCGTCTCGGGGAGGGTGCCCCGCTCGAAGGGCTGATCGCGAACGCGGCGGACGAGCTGGAGCCGACGCTTTCTCCCGACGGCCGCTGGATCGCCTACTCGTCGAACGAGAGCGGTCAGTGGGAGATTTACGTGGACGCGTTCCCCACGCTCGGGGCCCGGCAGCTCGTCTCCACTCAGGGCGGCGCCGCTCCGACCTGGAGTCGCGACGGCAAGTCGCTCTTCTGGTCGGCACCGGCGGGCGCCATCTGGTTCGCACCGGTCACACCGGGGGAGCAGATCAGCCTTGGCGCTCCCGCCGTCTGGACCTTCCCGAAGAGTCCATTGTCCTCGTGGGACGTTACCCCGGACGGCCGGCGGCTGGTGGCGACCGTTCCGAGTGAAGGTGCCGGGAGCGCGGCGCCGCGGCTCATCGTGAACTGGCGCGCGCTCGTCGAGTCCGAAGGGAAGAAGTGATGGCACTGACTCCGGGCACGAAGCTCGGTCCCTACGAGATCGTCGCGCCCCTGGGAGCGGGCGGCATGGGCGAGGTGTATCGCGCGCGCGACCAGCGGCTCGGGCGCGAGGTGGCAATCAAGGTGTTGCCCGAGGCGTTCGCCGCCGATCCCGAGCGCCTTGCGCGCTTCGAACGCGAGGCTCGGCTGCTCGCGGCGCTCGATCATCCGAACATCGCGCGCATCCTCGGGCTCGAGGAACTGGGCGGGGCGCGCGGGCTGGTGCTCGAGCTGGCCGAGGGCGACGACCTCACGGTGAGGCTGGGGCGCGGCGCGCTGCCGCTGGACGACGCCCTTGCGATCGCCCTGCAGATCGCGCGCGCTCTCGAGCATGCGCACGAGCGCGGCATCGTGCATCGCGACCTGAAGCCCGCCAACGTGAAGGTGGGCTCCGACGGCGCGGTCAAGGTGCTCGACTTCGGGCTCGCGCGCGCGTTCGAGGGCGATGCCGCCGCGGCCGATCCGCGCCTGTCGCAGTCGCCCACGATGACGCGCGACATGACCGTGGCCGGCGTCATCCTGGGCACGGCGGCCTACATGAGCCCCGAGCAGGCGCGCGGCCGCACGGCCGACCGCCGCGCGGACATCTGGTCGTTCGGCGTCGTGATGTACGAGATGTTCACGGGCGCGCGGCCGTTCGCGGGTGAGACCGTGTCGGAGATCCTCGCGTCCGTCATCAAGGACCCGGTGGACTTCGCCGCGCTGCCCTCCACGCTGCCGCCGCACGTGCGCGCGCTGGTGGAGCGCTGCCTCACGCGCGATCCCGCCGAGCGCCTGCGCGACATCGGCGAGGCGCGCATCGCGCTGTCGCCCGCGGGCGCGGCTTCGTCGCTCTCGATGGCCGGCATGGCGACGCCCTCCGTTTCCGCGGCGCCGGCCCGGCGCGGCGTGCCGCTGCCGGTCGTGGCGCTGGCCGTGCTGGCCGTGGCCGCCGCGGCGTGGTTCGCCGCGCGAGCGGGCAAGGGCGCGGCAACCGCGCCCGCGACGAGGCTCGAGATCGTCGCCGAGAACCTGAGCACGGTGTGGGACGTGGCGCCGAAGCTCTCGCCCGACGGCCGCCGGGTGGCCTACTGCGCGGACAAGCAGCTCTGGGTGCGCGAGCTCGACGTGCTCGAGCCGCGTCGCGTCGCGGTGCTGTCGGACGATGTCGCGCCGTGCTGGTCTCCGGACTCGCGCTCGATCGCCTACGTGGATCGCAAGAAGCTGTGGAAGCTCCCCGCCGCCGGTGGTGACGCGATCTCGCTCTGCGACGTGCCGGCATCGGGGCGCGACATCGGACTGACGTGGTCCGCGCAGGGGCAGGTGGCGTTTTCGATCTGGCGCGACGGCATCTGGATCGTCTCCGAGAACGGCGGCATTCCGCGGCTCTTCCTGCCGCGCGACAGCACGAAGGTCGTGGACTATCACGACCCGGCGTGGCTTCCGAACGGCGACCTGATCTCCATGCCGCACTGGACGGCGAATGAGCGCGGGTCCAACAAGCCCCAGCGCCCCATCGTTTTCGATGGAAAGCGTACTCATGAGATCGATGTCGAAACCGACGAGGTGATGCTCAGCCCCGCATTCGACGGCGCCGGCCACCTGTTGTTCCTGTGCCGCGGAGCGAACGAGGGTGTCTGGGGCGTGAACTACGACCTGAACTCGCGCCGGGCGTCGGGCGTGCCGTTCCTGCTCGAGCGTGGCGCCCGGTCGCTCAGCGTCTCGCAGGCCGGTGCGTACGTGTTCACGCTGTCGCGCTCGAACGCCGAGGAGCAGGAGTTCTGCTGGCTCGATCTTTCGGGCCGCTTCGGGCTGGCGCTGGGCAAGTCCCATCGCGGGCTGCGCAATCCTCGATTGTCGCCCGACGGCGGCCGGCTGCTCTTCCAGGCCGACGAGTCCTCCACGCACGTGTGGGTCGCCGACCTGCGCACCGGCACCGAGACCAAGCTGACGTTCGGCGAACAGAACGAGGTCCTTCCCGCGTGGTATCCGGACGCGAGCCGGTTGCTCTATGTGCGATCGCGCAGCCTGCAGGGCACCGCCGTCGCGGTGAACGCCGACGGATCGGGCGGCGAGAAGACGCTCGCCACGAAGACGGCCGGCGATGCCAGCGTGTTCTGGATCCAGCCGTCACCCGACGGCAAGCGGTACGTCGGTGTCTTCGACCGCAACGGCGCCGGGCTGCTGCGCGTCGCGGAGGCGAACCCGGACGGCACGCCGGGCGAGTTCCGCCCGCTGTTCGCGAACGGGACCGAGCCGGACGTGAAGACGGCCGAGCTCTCGCCCGACGGCAGCCTGCTCGCGTACACCGTCGAAGGGGCCGAGCGCCGTGCGCTCTTCGTGACGCGTTTCCCGAGCGGCGTCGGGCAGTGGCAGGTGTCGGTCGAGGGCGGGAGGTACCCGAGCTGGGCGCAGCGCACGGGCGAGCTCTTCTACCTCGAGGAGAGCGAGGAGGGCGTCCGCGCGATGACGCGCGTCGCGATGCGCCCCGTGCTCGACCCGCCGGTCGGCCAGCGGACGAAGTTGTTCGAGGTTTCCGGCGCGCTCTCCAGCTCGCTCCAGCGCGGCTATGCCGTGTCGCCCGACGGCCAGCGCCTGCTGCTCAGCCGGCGCTCCGGAGGCTCGAGCCTCCCGGACCGCCGCCTCATCCTGGTCCAGAACTGGCGGCGCCCCGAGGCGCCTGCCCCGGAGAAGCGCCCTTGAGCCTCAGCGCCGGAACCAAGCTCGGCCCCTACGAGATCGTCGCGCCCCTCGGCGCGGGCGGCATGGGCGAGGTGTATCGCGCGCGCGACACGCGGCTCGGGCGCGACGTGGCGGTGAAAGTGCTGCCGCAGCACCTGAGCGCGAACGCCGACGTGCGCGCGCGCTTCGAGCGCGAGGCGAAGACGGTCAGCTCGCTCAACCATCCGAACATCTGCACGCTGTTCGACGTCGGGCGCGAGGGCGAGACCGACTACCTGGTGATGGAGCTGGTCGAGGGCGATACGCTCTCGCAGCGCCTGCTCAAGGGCGCGTTGCCGATGGCGGACGTGCTGCGCCTGGGAGCGCAGATCGCCGACGCGCTCGATCGCGCGCACCGCGCGGGCGTCGTGCATCGCGACCTGAAGCCCGGCAACGTGATGGTCACGAAGTCGGGCGCGAAGCTCATGGACTTCGGGCTCGCGCGCGCCACGACGGCGACCGGCCCGGTGAGCGGCAGCGGCGCGACGATGGCCGCGCTCACGCAGCACCCGACCGTGGCGTCACCGCTCACGGCGGAAGGCGCGATCGTCGGCACGTTTCAGTACATGTCGCCCGAGCAGCTGGAGGGCCGTGAGGCCGACTCGCGCAGCGACCTCTGGGCGCTCGGTTGCGTGCTGTACGAGATGGCGACGGGCAAACGCGCGTTCGAGGGGCGCAGCCAGGCTTCGCTGATCACCGCGATCATGGGCAGCCAGCCCGCGCCGCTCGCGGCGCTCGCGCCCATGAGTCCGCCCGCGCTCGAGCGCGTGGTCAACGCGCTGCTGTCCAAGGATGCGGACGACCGCATCCAGACGGCGCACGACGTGAAACTGCAGCTGGGCTGGATCTCGGAGCCGGGCTCGTCGTCGGCTTCCGGGGCCCTCGGCGCCTCCGGCGTTGGTGTCGCCGGACTTCCCGCTGTGCGCGCGAAGTCGCGCGACATGGCTTCGCTCGCGGGTTACGTCATCGGCGCGCTCGGCCTGATCGCAGCCGCGATCGCCGGATGGCAGCTTTACTCGCGCACCGAACCGACGCTGGT
>JADLGX010000512.1 GCA_020849095.1 Candidatus Eiseniibacteriota bacterium | reverse complement strand
CTTCGCAGGCTTGCGTGCGGCGCTCATGCTTCCTCCGCGTGCGGCGCGATCTTGACGAGCGGCGTGCCCGCGCTGACCGCGGCCTTCTCGGCCACGAGAATCTCGCGCACCACGCCGGCCGTCTGCGCCGCCAGCTCGTTCTGCATCTTCATGGCTTCGAGCACGAGCACGGACTGGCCGGGCACGACCGAATCGCCCACCTGCACGCGAATGGTCACGACCGCTCCCGGCATCGGCGCCATGATCGTCTCGCCCCGGTGACGCTTGGCGCCCGCCACCTGCTGCAGCATCTTTTCGAGCGGGTGCTTCACCTCGACGCTCATCGCGGTACCGGACCACGTCACGCCGAGCGCGCCCTGTTCCTGCGCGACGCGCACTTCGTAGGAGCGGCCGTTCACCAAGAGCGAGTACACCTCGCCGTCGGGCAGCTTGACGACATCGGCGTGGAACTCCTTGCCTCCGTATTCGACCATGAGCTGGCCGCCCTCGGTGCGAAACGTCACCTCGGCGTCGCGGCCGGCCATCGTCACCCAGACTTTCATCGTCCGCTCCTCGCGCGACCGGACCACTTCCATGCGGCGCGCCGGTCTCCGCCGACGACGGCGGGCGCTACCGCGACGCGCAGGCTTTCGGCGTGGGCATGCATCGCGGCCGCCATCACCGCCACGTCCATGGCCTCTTCGCTCGGCGCCAGCGACTGCGGCGTGAAGTGTTCCTCCAGGAAGCGCGTGGACAGATTGCCCGCCGCGAACTCGGGGTGCGCGCACAGCCACTGGTGGAACGCCACGTTGTGGTGCGGCCCGTCCAGCACCATCTCGCCGAGCGCGCGCAGCATGCGGCGGCGCGCCTGGTCGCGATCCGAGCCCCACACCACGAGCTTGCTGAGCAGCGAGTCGTAGAAGACGGGCACCTCGTAACCGCGGTAGATGCCCGCGTCGTTGCGAACGCCGGGGCCGTGCGCGAACAGCAGGCGCTCGACGCGGCCCGCGCTCGGCATGAAGTTGCGCGTCGGGTCCTCGGCGATGATGCGCGCCTCCATGGCCCAGCCGCGCGGTTCGGGCGGTGTGTCGCCGAACGACAGCTCGCGCCCCTCGGCCACGCGCAACTGTTCGCTCACCAGATCGAGCCCCGTGACCATCTCGGTCACCGGATGCTCCACCTGCAGGCGCGTGTTCACCTCGAGAAAGTAGAAACGGTTCTGCTCGTCGAGGATGAACTCGACCGTGCCCGCCGACACGTAGCCCACTTCCTTGGCCACGCGGCAGGCCGCCTCACCGAACTCCTTGCGGGTCTTCGCGTCGAACGCGGGCGAGGGGGTCTCCTCGAGCAGCTTCTGGTGGCGGCGCTGCACGCTGCACTCGCGCTCGCCCAGGAACGCCACGCGGCCGGTGTGGTCCGCCAGGATCTGCGCCTCCACGTGGCGCGGGCGCTCGATGTAGCGCTCCACGAACACGCGGTCGTCGCCGAACGCCGCGCCGGCCTCGCCGCGCGTCATCTGCCAGGCGCTCTCCAACTCGGCGTCGCTGCGCACCACGCGCATGCCCTTGCCGCCGCCACCGGCCGCGGCCTTGAGCATGAGCGGATAGCCGATCGTCTTGGAGTACACCTTCACTTCGTCGAGCGTGTTCACCGGTCCGGTCGAGCCGGGAATGATCGGCACCCCGGCGCGCACGGCCGCCTCGCGCGCCATGAGCTTGTCGCCCAGCGCCGCGATGGTTTCGGGCGTCGGGCCGATGAACACGATGCCGGCCTCGGCGCACGCGCGCGCGAACGCCTCGTTCTCGGCGAAGAACCCGTAGCCCGGGTGAATGGCGTCGGCCTTCACGCGGCGCGCCACCTCGAGCACCTTGTCCATGTTCAGGTAGCTCTCACGCGACGGCCCGGGGCCGACGGGATACGCCTCGTCGGACATGAGCACGTGAAGCGCGGTGCGGTCGGGTTCGCTGAAGATGGCGATGGACGTGCGGCCTTCTTCGCGGAGCGTGCGCAGGATGCGCACCGCGATCTCGCCGCGATTGGCGACCAGCACGCGCTGCAGTCGGCGGGACATCAGCCCTCCAGTACGACGCACGCCACGGCGAGTCCGCCGTCGTGCGAGAGCGACAGGTGCGAAGTGGTGGCTCCGATGGACTCGAAGCGCGCGAGCGCCGCGCCCGAAAAGCGCAGCGTGGGCACGCGGCCGCCCGGCTGCACGATTTCGATCTGCGTCCAGCCGACGCCGCCCGAGATGCCGGTGCCGAGCGCTTTGGACGTGGCCTCCTTGGCGGCGAAGCGCGCCGCCAGGTGCGGCATGGGGTCGGCGTGCTGGCGCGCGTAGGCCAGTTCGTCCGGGGTGAACAGGCGCTTTTCCATGCGCTCGCCGAACCGCGCGAGCGACGCGGCGATGCGCTCCACCTTGCAGATGTCCACGCCGATGCCGCGGACGGGCATGGGGACGCCTCCTCGAAAGCCACTGAGAGCCATGGAACGTGCGGAAATGCCGTTGAGCCAGCGGACTCTACGCGGGCGCGCGGGAAGGGGTCAAAGCCTTGCCCGCGCTTCGCTTTGGGCCCCGATGCAGGCACTATCGCGCGTCCCTCCCCGCAGAACTTCGGGAACCCACGGACGGGTCGTTCGTCCATCCGCATGAAAGGTGGGTGCAGATCCTGGCCGAGTCCGACGAGAAGGAACTCATCGCCAGTCTCCGGGCGCGCGACACCGAGGCGCTCGGCGAGGTCTTCCGCCGCTACGGCGACGCGATGACCACACTGGCCGCGAGCATGCTTCGCAACCGAACCGAGGCCGACGACGTGGTCGAGGACGCGCTCCTGCGCATCCACGACGCGGGTCACGGATTCCGGGGCGAGCGGGGCCTGCGAACGTGGGTTCTTCGGATCGTCGCGAATCTCTGCCGGGACCGGCTCAGGCGCCGCAAGTTCACGGGCACCCTGCCGGACGAACCGGACGCGTTCGAGCGCGCCGGGCTGCAGTTCGACCCCATCTCCGAGTGGGACGGCGCGCTCGACCAGCGCGTCATGGCGGCGGCGCTCGAGAGAGCGATCGAGTCTCTGCCGCCGGATCAACGCGAAGTGGTGGTGCTGCGGCACCGGCTGGACCTGTCCCACTCGGACATTGCGAACATGCTGAACGTGCCCGAGGGCACGGTGAAGTCGAGACTGGCGCGGGCGCTCACGGCGCTGCGCGAACAACTGAAGGGGGCCGAGCGATGAGCGGACACGAGTGGAACGACGAACGGATCGGGAGGCTGCTGGGGGCGTCGCGGGCCACCGCGAACCCGGCCGTGCTCGCCCGTGTGCGTTCGCGCCTGGCCGCCCGCGCGGCGAACCCGGGCTGGCTCGCGTTCCTGGGCAGCCCCGTGGCGCTGGCCACCGCGTGCGCGCTGCTGCTCGTGAGCGGAGTGTTGTCGCTCAACGTGGTGCGCGCCGACCGGCTGACGGCCGCCACCGCCAGCACGTCGCTGGTGAGCGCGCTGCTCGACGATGACGGCACCTACGGATTGCCGGCCGCCGCGGCCACCACGGACGCGGGCACGGTCCGCGACAGCAACGGAGTCACGCCATGAGCCGAAACGCGATCATCATCTCGCTGCTCGCCATGTTCCTGTCCGGCGCCGCGCTGGGGCTGATGGGCGGCATCTATTTCTCGCACCGCATGCACGCGAAGGCGATGGGGATCCCCGACGGCCCGCACGGCGGCATGTTCCTGGGCCGGCCGTTCGCGGGACCGTTCGGTGGCCCGGGCCGTGGGCCCGGGGGCCCCGGAGGCCCAGGCGATCCCATCGAGAACGTGCTGCCCCGGCTGACGCGCATGCTCGAGCTTTCGCCCGAACAGGTGGAGCGCATCGCTCCCAAGGTGAGCGCGACGCGCGGGCAGTTCGCCGCGGTGCGCGAGAGCCTGCACGCCCGCATCGAATCCGAACTCACACCGCAACAGATCAAGCGCTGGCGCGAAATGCGCGAGCGCATGGACCACCCTGGCAGACCACGCGGACCCTGGCGCCGCACGAACGGGGCGACCCCCCAGAACGAAGGAGAAGCGAAATGACGAAGCGTTCCATGCTGAGCGTGCTGGCGATGGGTGCACTGATGGCAGCCAGTGCCGCGATGGCCGCCGACACCCCCGCTCCCAAGCCGGCGGCTGCCGGAGAACCGCAGGTGCACCGCGTGGTCGTGCGGACGGGCGGTGAGTCCGCGGACTTCGAGGACATGGACGAGCTGAGCTGGCTCGAGGACGACGGCGACGAGTTCTTCTCGTTCGGCGCGGGCGACGAGGGCGAAGGCGGCGTGCAGCGCGAAGTGATCGTGCGGCGCATGGGGCCGGGCGGCGGCGCGATGCGATTCCACGGCGGCGGCGCGGGCGGCGCGGCGTGCGACGACGCCAACTGCACGGGTGAATGCGGCGGGCACGGCGGACCCGGCATGCACGCGGGCATGGGCATGGGAATGGGCCACCCCGGCATGGGACGCGGCATGGGACGCGGCATGGGCATGGGGCGTGGCAAGGGCCACCCCGGCATGATGTTCGCCATGCTCGACCTGAGCGACGCGCAGAAGGCCAAGATGCGCGACATCCACGAGAACGCGGCGCG
>JADLGX010000511.1 GCA_020849095.1 Candidatus Eiseniibacteriota bacterium | reverse complement strand
GGCCGAAGACCAAGACGAGGGATGGGTCATCGGGTTTCGAGGGCGTGTCGGTGCGCCACGCGCCATCCGCATCAACGCCCAGCTTGCTAACCCACATAGAAGTCTCCGTGACTTCGAATGCTGATAGCAAGTTGAGGATAAGCGCCGCTTAACAGCAGGGGCCGAAAAATTAGGAAAGGGCGTGGCGCGCCGCCGCAGCTGAGACGCACGCGCGCAAGATCGATAGGACTCTAGTCGACCCCCCCCAGCGTGGCCGCGGTGTCCTGCTTGATGAGGCCGGCGTCCTGCATGCGGCCGATCATCAGCGCGTTGTACATGCCGTGGTTGCCTTCGTGGCAGGCGTATTCCCAGACGCCGGGCGAGCGGCTGAATTCGTATTCGCCGCCCCACGGCTCGGCCCAGACGAGCGGGTCTTCGACGTGGAACTGGTAGAGCAGACGGTCATCGGCCACGAGTGTGAAGCGTTCGGTGACCTTGAGCTGGTCGGACGCGTAGAAGAAATACTGTTCGGGATGATAATTGATCGTCTCGACGACAAGCGTGTCGCCTTCGTACCAGCCGATGGAATCGCCCATCCAGGGGCGTGTGATGGCTGATGAAGGGTGATGTGTTGAGTTCAGGCGGACGATACGCGTGTCGTTGATCGTCTCGGCCATGATGGCCACGGCTTCGGTGCCTTGTGTGATCTGGTAGTTGGTGTTGTAGGCGGCGGCGCGCAGGACGGCGCCGGCCTGCGATGGCCAGAAGATGCAGCGTTCGGCGCCGGAGCGGACTTCGTATGAATCGAGATCGCCGACATCGGGCGTGAAAAAGATGGTCTGCAGCGGGCTGGTCTGTTTTGGCGGGGCGTCGGGCTTTCGGGCGGGGATGCGGCCGTTTTCGGGGTAGGTGATGTGCGATGTGCGCGGCTCGCCGCCGACGCGCATGACGCGGTTGTTGTTGCCGACCCAGTAGGAGTTGTAGCCGCCAGTGCGGCCATCCTCGACGACGGGCTTGGAATGATCGGTGGGGGCGTTGGAGGCGGCGTAGCGCGAGTCCGCCCCGCCCTCGCGCTGCGTGACTTCTTCGGGGGTGAGGACGGCGCGTGTGCCCATGGTGGCGGGGCGCTCGAACGGGGTGAGCGATTCATTGCCCCAGGCGCCGGAGAAGTTGGGCTGGCCCATGGCGTTGCGCTTCGGCTCCCACCCGGGGGCCATCGCCTCCTTGGGCGGCGTGTGGTTCTGCGCGAAGGCGGGCGCGGCGATGGCGAGGGCGGCTGCAGCAAGAAGCGCGGCACGGAAGGCGCGGATCGGCATGGAGTCCTCCTGTCTGCTTCCGCCTCTTGGGGGCGGTTTGCAGTCTTTGTAGACGGTAGATGCTGAGGGGGCAAGGTTGACGCCCCCCCCCCCAATCTCCCACGCAGCAACGCTCGTCATCACGGCCGCAGCGAAGCGGAGAGCCGGGACCCATCGTTACAGCGTCGTGGTGGAGGAATGGGTCCCGGATAGCGCTTGCGCGCTTCCGGGATGACAGGTTGTGGGTGTGGCGGGATCGCCTGCCCTACGTATCCAGCTCAACATCCCAGTAGAGATAATCGAGCCAAGTCTGGTGCAGGTGGTTGGGCGGGAATTTCCGGCCCTGCTCCTGCAGCTGGAACGTGGTGGGGCGATGTGGGCGGTGAGACGGGTGCATGTTGATCTCGTGCGCCATGCGGCCGCCCTTGCGCAGGTTACAGGGGCTGCACGCGGCGACGATGTTTTCCCAGCTTGTCCGCCCGCCTTTCGAGCGGGGGATGAGATGGTCGAATGTCAGGTCTTCATGTGAGCCGCAATACACGCACTCGAACCCGTCGCGCAGGAAGACGTTGAAGCGCGTGAACGCCGGCTGGCGATCCTGCTTCACGAATTCGCGCAGCGCGATGACGGACGGAAGCCGCATCGTGATGGAGGGCGAGTGGACGTATTCGTCGTATTCCGCGACCACGTCGACACGTTCGAGGAAGACGGATTTCACCACCTCCTGCCATGGCCACAGCGAGAGCGGATAGTACGACAATGGACGGAAATCGGCATTGAGAACGAGGGCGGGCCACCCGTTCGGCGCGTGCGTGACTACCTGGGTCATGTGTACCCGTCGTATTTGACAGGTCAGGCGGCGCAACCCACCGGGCCGGTCAGGTTCCCCGCTTTGCGCCACATGGCTCCAGCAACCGGGGTGAGCGATTCTCTCTCATAACATCGTGACAGGGGGGCAACATGGCAAGCCCTGTGGGCATGGCGAATGGGTAAGTGTCGCGGAATGAGCCCGGAAAGACACGTATTCTGGCAGGTGAAGGCGGGCGAGCGCGCGTACGCGAGGCGCCGGGCGGGCGCCCAGCGGTCGGGAAGATCAAGCCCCGCCCCGCTGCTCTTCGCGGACCTGGTTGATGTAGGACCAGAGCATGTGGGCGGCGACGCCGCGATAGGGGCGCCATTTCTCGCCGGTGCGCAGGAATTTCTTCGGCGGGTGGCGTTCGCGCTGGTTGGCGATCATCCGGTAGGCCTCGGAGAGGCCGATGTCGGCGTGTGGGAAGACGTCCCAGCGTCCGAGGCAGAACATCAGGTAGACGTCGGCGGTCCACGGGCCAATGCCCTTCACGGCGACGAGCTCGGCCTGGGCGTCTTCGTCGGATGCTTTCGCAACGCGGCGGAGGTTGAGCGTGCCGGACTGCACCGCTTCGGCGATGGAGCGGATGTGGGCGATCTTGGGTCGCGAGAGGCCGCAGGCGCGCAAGGCGTCTATGTCGGCGGCGAGGACGCTGGCGGGCGTGACCTTGCCCAATTGCACCTCCACCCTGCCCCAGATGGTGGCGGCTGCTTTGGTGGAGAGCTGCTGGAAGGCGATGATACGGGCGAGGCCGTCATAGCCGCCGGGGCGGGTTCGCCATTCGGGTACGCCGCAATGGTTGTGCGCGGCGGCGATGATCTCGCAGGATTTGGCGAGGCTCTTCACGGCGCGGGTGAGTTGTTTGGTGTCGGTTACGTCTATGGCGGTCATGGGGGCAGACTATCGTACCGCGCGACAAAGACGAGCCATGACGGAGGCATGGAGAATTTCTCCAGCCCGGTTATAAGCGGCTCGTCATCAGGAAGTAGAGCCATGTCGAAACAG
>JADLGX010000510.1 GCA_020849095.1 Candidatus Eiseniibacteriota bacterium | reverse complement strand
CGTCGAAGTCGTCCGGCAGCCGCACGGGCGCGGCGTCGGCGTGCACGACGCCGTGGCAGGCGGCGCATTGCGCGTCCTGCGGAGCCGAAATACGCAGCGCTTCGCGGCGCAGCTTGCCATCCGCGCCCAACGTGGCAGCCGACGTGGGCAACGCGCCGCCCTCCCAGTGGCAGGCGGCGCACTCGGCCTTGACGCGATCGTTCCAGTGGCCGCTGTGCGTGTGGATGTAGGCGGCGTCGTGACACGCGCCACAGGTGCGCTCGGACGAGGCGGCCTGGCCCGAACGGGCAGCCGGGTTTCCGGCCGCGTCGAGTACGGCGAAGACCGGGTGCATCGAGTTGGCGCCGGCGGCCGAAGGCGCGAGCAACAGCGTGGCGGCCGCGGCGAGTGCGATCGTCCGGAAGTTCATCGCCGCGCTCCTCTCTGAATCGGGTCGCCTTCGTACCCGAGTTCCGCCCAGTCCATCCGCGAACGAGGTCCATGGCAGTCGGTGCACTGCAATGCAGCCTCCTTGGGAGCGACCGAATGCGAGAGCGGCCAGTACATGGTCGTCGGCGCCCAGCCGAAGCGGCCGCTGTACGGCAGCCCCGAGGCCTTGGCGCCGAGCGCGATAGCCTGATTCCAGTCGAAGTCACGCCAGTAGCCGCCGGGACCGGCCGTGACGGGCGGCATGATCGTCGCGTACTTGCGGTCGTAGGGCAGGGTCGCGCGATGCACCTTGAAGGGCCAGATCTTCGCGCTCGTGTCGCCGATCGCTCCGCGCGGACTGTTGATCGCGGTCACGCTCGTGCTGTCGATTCGGTCACCGAGCAAGTAGCGGTTCACGCTGCGGTTGAACCATGCGTACTCGGGCACGAGGTTCTTGCCGTACAGGAACTCGCCCTTGATCTTCAGGTAGCGGTGGGCATCGTCCTCGCGAGTCGAATCCCCGGCCTTGGACCAATCCCAGAAAGTCTTCGTCGGCAGTTTGCGGGCGTAGGTCCCGATGTGGCAGGTCTGGCACGCGACAGCCGCCAGGTGGGTATTCAGCCGCGGGTCGCGATGCGGCGGATCGCGGTGGCAGTCCGTGCAAGCGACTCCGTTCGCATCGTCCACGCTGACCGAGAACGCGCGCCCGGAGATCCGGTGGTCCTTCGTGCGGTGGCAGTCGATGCACAGGAATCCGAGCTGGCCCATGTGCACGTCGTCCTCACGCGACGGGTTGTCGAGCCGGCTGTCGAGGTCGCCATGCTTCACGCCCTGGCCCCCGCCGCCGTAGTTGTGACAGACACCGCAGTTCTCGCGCTTCGGGAAACCCACCGACTTCGCGGCGGCGAGCAGATCGGCTCCCTCGGCGGGATTGCCGAACTCGCCCTTCACGTACGTGCCCGCGCGCTCGTGGCAGACGAGGCAATCCACGTTGTCGGCGCTCGAGAAATCGAACGCATCGTCGGCCCATCCGTAGCCGGCATGGCACTTCATGCACGACGAATTGTTGCCCCTCGCGCTGATGCAAAAGTTGTTGATCAGGTTGCGCTTGCCGAGCCGGAAGCGGCCCTCGTGTCCGGGCACGGCGGTGGAGTCGCCGAGCCAGGTCCAGTGCGGCGTCTTCATGAAGTGTTCCGCCGCCTTCGGATGACACTTCAGGCAGGCGCGTGTGACGGCCTGCGGAGAGTCGAACGGCTTCGTGAAGTACGGGCCGTGATCGAGATGCGCGTGCTCGGGCCGCACGAAGGCCGCCTTGGCCGGGACCGGGGCGCCCCCGCGGGAACCAGCCGCGAGGTACGCCCCCAGACCGGCGAGCACGGCGCCCACGACGAGCACCCAGATGGGAAACGAGGATCGCGGTTTCACAGGCCCCCCAGATCGCTCGTCGCCGCAACCCTGGCAATCGTCGTCGTCTTCAGGTAGCGCAGGAAGTCCTTCTCGTACCCCATGATTCGCTTGCCGAACACGCAGTCGTGCTTCGACTTACCCGCGCAGTGCCGCTTGCGGAACAGGCAGGGGAACAGTTCCACGCGCCCCTCGATCGCCTCGTACACCTCGTAGAGGCGAATGCGGCCGGCGCTGCGGGAGAGCGTGAAGCCGCCCGTCACGCCGCGGTGAGCCACGAGGAGACCGCTTCGCGTGAGTCGCTGGCAGACTTTGCTCATGTGCGCGCCCGAAGCCCGGAATGCCGCCGACATCTCGCGCGCCTTGACCACCTCGCCCTTGCGCACCGCGATCAGCACCATGGCGTGAAGCGCCAGCGAAGCCGCTTCCGAGAACTTGAAAAGGGTTGCCATCCGGAGAACCTCCCTTGCCGATGACCGTATCGTCAGGTAAATAAGTACCGCTTTACCTGTTTAACGGTCAAGCGGCCCCACTGGTCCGATGGGACCATCCCCCTCACCGCGTTGCGCATTGCAGGGGACGCGATCACGTCCGATATGATGGGCACGCACGCGGGCACGGCCTGCATCGGCCGTCACCTGCGTCCGTTCGGATCGAAAAAGCTGACACGCAAGGGCCAGGAGTTCTCGTCCATGGTCCACGACATACCTGAACTCGGAGAGTGGCTCCGCCCGGCATCCGGCGCCCGCCACCAGATGATCCGCCCGTCCCACGTCAGGAGCCGTCCATGAGCACGAAGAAGGCTGGAATCCACACGACGCTCGTCCACGCCGGTCACCACCCCGACCACACGGGCGCCGTGACCGTGCCCATCTACCAGACCTCCACGTTCGCCTTCCGCAGCGCCCAGCACGGCGCCGAACTCTTCGCGGGCGGCAACGACGGCTACATCTACACGCGGCTCGGCAATCCCACGATCCACGCGCTCGAGGAGTGCGTCGCACAGCTCGAGGGCGGCTTCGCGGGCATCGCCACCAGTTCGGGCATGGGCGCGGTGTCGGCCGTGTACATGGCGCTGCTCGACCAGGGCGCGCACATGGTGAGCACGGCGTCGGTGTACGGGCCGTCACGAGGACTGGTGGAAAAGCACCTCTCCCGCTTCGGCGTCACCGCATCGTTCGTGGACACGACGGATCCCGAAAACGTGCGGCGCGCGATGCAGCCCAACACGCGCCTGCTGTACGTCGAGACGCCCTCCAACCCCGCCATGCAGGTGACCGACCTGCGCGCCATGGCCGAGATCGCCCGCGCGCACGGCTGCGTGCTGGTGGTGGACAACACGTTCGCGAGCCCGTACCTGCAGCAGCCGCTCCAGCTGGGCGCCGACGTGGTGCTGCACTCGGTCACCAAGTTCATCAACGGCCACGCGGACATCGTGGGTGGCATCATCGTGACGCGCACCGAAGAGATGTACCGGCGCATCCGCCCGCTCATGGTGGCGATCGGCAGCAACATGGACCCGCACCAGGCGTACATGGTGCTGCGCGGCGTCAAGACCCTGGGCATTCGCGTCGAGCGCGCCCAGCAGGTGGCCATCGAAGTCGCGCGCTGGCTCGAGGCGCGGCCCGAGGTGGCGTGGGTGCGCTACATCGGACTGCCGTCGCACCCGCAGCACGAACTGGCCCAGCGCCAGATGTCGGGCTTCGGCTCCATGATCAGCTTCGAGCTGCACGGCGGCATCGAGGCGGGCGCCGCCGTGATGGATCACGTCCAGCTGGCCACGCTGGCCGTATCGCTGGGCGGCATCGAGTCGCTCATCGAACACCCCGCGTCCATGACTCACGCCGGCATGTCGCGCGAAAGCCGGCTCGAGGCCGGCATCACCGACGGCCTGGTGCGCTACTCGGTGGGCATCGAGAACGCCGAGGACCTGATCGCGGACCTGGAGCAGGCGTTCGCGGCCATTCCGGTGGCGGCGCCGCGCTGACCTGTGCGAAACGAAAAGGCGGGCGGTGTCCGATCGGACGCCGCCCGCTTCTCGTTGCCGGTTACTTGTAGCGCCGGTTGCCGCCGCGATCGTCGTCGTGGTCGTCGCGGCCCCGCTCGTCGCGCCCACGGTCGCGATCGCGATGATCGTTGCCGTGCCTCGGACGCGGGTCGCGCCGGCGGTCGTCCCAGTGGCCGGGATAGCGGCGCCAGTGCTTGCGCGGCACGCGCGAGATCTCGACCGG
>JADLGX010000509.1 GCA_020849095.1 Candidatus Eiseniibacteriota bacterium | reverse complement strand
CGGATCTGCAGGTGGAACTGGGCTGCAACGGCGTGCTCAACGTGGAAGTGCGCGTCCCGGGCCGCTCGGCGCATTCGGCGCGGCCGTGGATGGGAGTCAACGCGGTGGCCGAGGGCGCCGCGTGGCTGGCGGCGATCACGAAGTTCCCGGTGACGCCCGTGGACGTGCAGGGCATCGAGTACCGCGAGACGCTGCAGGTGACGACCCTGCGCGCCGGGCGCGCGCGCAACGTGGTGCCCGATGAAATGCTCGTGAACCTCAACCACCGCTTCACGCCCGGCCGCACGATCGAGCAGGCGACCGAAAAGCTGCGCGCGCTCGTGCCCGCTCACTTCGGCTTCGAGGTGGTGGACGCCGCGGCCGCCGGCGCCGCCTGTGGGGACCATCCCGACGTGATGCGCTTCGTGCGCCGCTTCGGCGCGAAGCTCGCGGGCAAGCAGGGCTGGACCGACGTGGCGCGCTTCGCCGCCGCCGGCATTCCGGCATTCAACTTCGGCCCCGGCGTGGCGGAGATGTGCCACCGGGCCGACGAGTACTGTCCCATCGCCAATCTCGGGCGGGCCTACGACTGGCTCGCTTCGTTCCTGAAGACGGAGGAGTGATGTCCCGGAGCCATGAGCTGGTCACCGCCGCGCCGCTGCACCCGCTGCTGACGGGAGGCGACGAGTATCCCTTCGTGAAGCTGGACCGCCGCAGGCGCGAGCTCGCCCCGGCCGGCGTCGCGGTCATCAACTTCGGCATGGGAGACCCGCGCGAGGAGACCCCGCCGTTCATCCGCGAGACGCTCATGAAGAGCGTGCCGCTGGTGTCGAGCTATCCCGCCACCACGGGCAAGCCCGAGTTGCGCCAGGCGTGCGCCGCGTGGATGCAGCGCCGCTACGGCGTGACGGTGGATCCCGAACTGCACGTGCTGCCGGCCAACGGCCTCAAGGAGGCCGTGTTCAACATGGCGTTCGCGATGATCGGCCCCGACAGCCCCAAGCGCACGGTGATCATCCCAACGCCGGCGTACCCGGTGTACGAGGGCGGCGCGCATCACGCGGGCGCCGATGTGTTCCTTTCGCCGCTGAAGTCCGCGGACCAGTGGCGCTTCAATCCCGCGCGCGTGCCCGACGAAGTCTGGGCGAAGACCGCGCTGCTGTGGCTGAACTCGCCGCACAACCCGACCGGCTCCGTGCTGCCGCCCGAGCAGGGCGCGGCGATCGTGGCTCTGGCGCGCAAGTGGGGGTTCTGGGTCGCCTCCGACGAAGCCTACGGCGACCTGTACTTCGAGGGCGGTCCGCCCTCGACGCTGCTCGTGAACGGCTTCGACAACGTGATCGCCATGTACACGCTGAGCAAGCGCAGCGCGATGACCGGCTACCGCAGCGGCTTCATGGCGGGCGATCCGCGGCTGGTCGAGGCGCTCAAGAAGTTCCGCCCGCACGTGGGAGCGGCGACGCCCGACTTCATCCAGGACGCCGCCATCGCCGCGTGGAACGACGAGGCGCACACGGGCGAGCAGCGCGCCAAGTACGGCGCCAAGCGCGACCTGTTTCGCGCCGAGTTCGCGCGCCGCGGCTGGAAGACCGAGGGCAGCGAGGCCACGTTCTACCTGTGGCTCGCCGCTCCGGGCGGCGACGACGTGGCGTTCGTGGAAAAGCTGCTCCGCCTGGGCATCGTGACCGTGCCCGGCTCGTTCCTCGGGCACGGCGGCGAGGGCTTCGTGCGCTTCGCCCTGGTGCCCACGCTGGCGCAGTGCCACGAAGCCATCGCCCGCATGGCGAGCCTGGAGTCGTGAGCGTGAGCGAGTATCCGATCGCGCGCTGGCAGGCCACGATCGAGGCGGGCTGGAGCGGCGCGCTGCCGCTGGACGACGCCGGCCTGCGCGGTGCGGTCGAGGGCACGGTGGCCGCGCTCGACTCCGGGCACCTTCGCGTGGCATCGCCGCCGGAGGCGGCGGGCGGTGAATGGCAGACGCACGCGTGGATCAAGGAAGCGATCCTGCTGTACTTCCGCATGCGCGTGAGCGAGCCGGTGCTGGCCGGCGACCTGGAGTTCTTCGACAAGGTGCCGCTCAAGCACGACCTGGCCTCGGCCGGCGTGCGCGTGGTGCCGCCGGGCGTGGCGCGCTACGGCAGCTTCCTGGACAAGGGCGTCATCCTGATGCCGGGCTACGTGAACATCGGCGCGCGCGTGGGCGAGGGCACGATGGTGGACACGTGGGCCACCGTGGGCTCTTGCGCGCAGATCGGCTCGCGCGTGCACCTGTCGGGAGGCGTGGGGATCGGCGGCGTGCTCGAGCCGCCGCAGGCCGCGCCCGTGATCATCGAGGACGACTGCTTCATCGGTTCGCGCGCCATCGTGGTCGAGGGCGTGCGCGTGCGCGCGGGAGCGGTGCTCGGCGCCGGCGTGGTGCTGACGGCGAGCACGATGATCGTGGACGTGCGTGGTGAAGCGGCGGTCGAGAGCCGCGGCGAGATCCCCGAGCGCGCCGTGGTCATTCCGGGCTACCGGCCGCGGCAGTTCCCGGCCGGGAGCTTCGGGATTCCCTGCGCGCTGATCATCGGCGAGCGCTCCGAGAGCACCGACCGCAAGACCAGCCTGAACGACGCGCTGCGCGAGTACGGGGTGAGCGGGTAGCGGGGCGGGGCGCAGCGCTTGACCGCCCTCGCGCGCGCCTCCTATCCTCGCCGCCGAACTCCTGCGCCGTGTTCGGGCCGGCACTCATCCTTTTCGGAGGCAATACTTTGGCGACGATTCGCCTCGAAGGTCTTTCGGTGTTCGGGCACCACGGCGCCCGTCCTTATGAAAAGGAAGCGGGCCAGCGCCTCGAAGTGGACCTGATCCTCGAGCCGCTCTCCGACGCCGCCGAGACCAGCGACCGCCTCGCCGACACCGTGGACTACGACCTGCTCTACCAGCTCGTGCGCGAGGTGGTGGAGAAGAACAGCTTCCATCTGCTCGAAAAGCTCGCGCGCATGACGGCGGACGCGATCCTCGCCCAGTTCCCGTTCCGCCAGGTCAAAGTGCGCATCGCCAAGCAGAACCTGGGCTGGACGACGGGCGGCCGCGCGGTGATCGAAGTCACCCGGGAGCGTGGCGCGTGAAGGTGTTCATCGCTCTGGGGTCCAACATGGGCGAGCGCGAGGAGAACATCCGCCGCGCCCTCGAGCTGCTCTCGCAGCTGCCGGACACCGAACTGGTGCGCGCTTCGTCGCTCTATGACACCGAGCCGGTGGGCGAGGTCGAGCAGCCGAACTTCCTCAACGCGGTGGCCGAGCTCGACACCGACATGGCCGCGCGCCAGCTGCTCTGGAACCTGCTGCTGATCGAAAAGCGCCTCGGACGGGTGCGCACCCAGAAGTGGGGCCCGCGCACGATCGACCTGGACCTGCTGCTGTTCGGCG
>JADLGX010000508.1 GCA_020849095.1 Candidatus Eiseniibacteriota bacterium | reverse complement strand
CTTGGGGGATGAATGTCCGCACTCTTGAGTGCCATCGCCAAGCGCACGAGCGCGATTCGCGCGATCCTGTACGGTGGCTACGTCGTCACGCTGGTTACGACGTTGCTGTACGCCTACACTCATGGCGATGCCCCATTGGCGTTCGTGGGGCGGTGGATTGTCGGCATCCTGCTCGCAGTCGTGGCACTCGAGTACGTCCTGCTTTGGGCTCGTTTTACCAAGGGCCGCATCACGGTCGGCAAGAGCCAAGGAGCACTCATCGAGGCGATGGGTATTCCGTTGGATCAGCAGCTCGCGATGGCCAAGCACCGGATCGATCTGCTCGGCCGCTCATTCAAGTCATTCACCGATCGAGCCGAGAACGTGCGGGCGCTTCGGCGGGCCGAGTGTGAGGTCCGCATCCTGATGCTCCACCCGCTGGGCCCGGGGGTTTCCGAAATCGCCCGCGCACGCCGTGAACTACGGACGCCAATCAGAGATGGATACCTCGCCGAGGAAATCAAGAACAGCATAGTCCGATGTATTCGTGATCTGGGGCGGGATCGAGTCCTGCAGATCCTTCGGCTGTACCAGTCCCCCAGTACGTGCGCCGTCTACCGGATCGATGATGCATATCTCGTGACGGTGTACACCAGCGGCCATGGTGCTTCGTCGCCGGCGCTCTGCGTCGCATCGAGTCAGGTGGAGGGGGCATTCTGCCAAGGGTTCGATCGTAGCTTCGAGGAGATCTGGGAGGCTGACTCGACCGTCAAGCTGACGGAAGAACTCCTCAACTCGCTTGGGATCTAGTCGCTTCTGCTGCGCGGTCCGAGCGGGGGGGCCTCGGCGGCTGGATGACGACCTCGGCCAAGCGCTCGCTGGGACGAGTGGGTACCTGCGCTAGGCCGGCGAATCAGCTCAGCACACTCTTCGCGGAAGTGCGCCGTGACCCGACGAAGATCTTCTGGGTATGACGGACGACTCAGTTCGAGCTGTGAGCAGGTGGACCTGGGGGCCAGCGTGGCGTGAGTAGAGAAGAACCAACGGGAAGCGACCCGGTGCAGCACGAAGGCGGCCCGCCGGACGCCGGGCGCGTTGACCCGCGCATCAGTGCGCGGATGTGGGAAAAGCTGCAGCACGACTCACTTCGCGATGTGTTGCTGCGCGCGAGCGTCTTCGTGACCGGATTTGAGCTGCTGAGGCATAGCGTGGTGCTCGCGCCGAACGCTGTGGCGATAGGCGAGCGTGACGAGGTCGAGCCGCATCACATGAAGTTCACGCAGTTCGTGGATGGGCGACTCGTGACGACCAAGGAGTATCTGCGGCACCTCGAGCCGTTTCTTGAGCCAGGGAAGCGGCCGGATTACTACCTCGCCGGCGGACGTTGGCTTGCGAGCTTGGGCGTGATCTCCAGCGACGAGGTCCTGGAACTCCTCGAGCTCCGCAAGTACCGCAATCGGCTCGCCCATGAGCTCCAGCGATTCCTGCTGGACCCCGATGTCGATCTTGACCTGCGGCTCCACTCCCGGCTGACGGCGTTGTACGGCAGGATCGAGCGCTGGCGGGTCAGGGTGGACATGTCCCTGTATGAGGAGTACGCCGGTGTGGATCTCCCGGACCATGAGATCGCCTCAGGCACTCTGCTCGTCCTGCAGCTGCTGGAGGAAGCATTGTCGTCGAGGGAAGAGCGGGCGGGCTCGAGCTCACCGGTCACGCCGCGTGGAGACGAGACGTGACTCGAAGTCGACTACGCTGTGCGAGCCGGGGAGCGGCCCATGTGGTTGAGCAGCATGGGCAGTTCCTCAAGTGTGCTTGCGACGATAACGCCCCGACCAGCCGTGGCTCGTCTGACATGCTGCGCCATGTATCGGTCCGCACGGAACACGGAGACATAAGGAGCATAGACCGCGTGCATGGCATCGCGAACATCGTTCGCGGTCAGTTCGCGAGGGTGCTGACCGAGTGCGTCACGAGCCGCGAGCATGACGCTGTCCACCATCGCGGTGAGGCCCGGGCATCGCGCCGCGACAAGTCTCGCTTCGGTGACGTCTGGCGAATCAGGAAGTGAAATACGCCGGACGGCATTCGCTACGGCCACGAGGATCTGCTCGCGCATCTCGTCCCAGCGCACGAGAAGTTCGGAGCGCAGTTGCTGTGCGACGTCCGGCCTTTGCGCCGAGCGCAGAACCCGTTGCGCAGGCATGATGACCTGTGCGATTCGCTCGGCCAGAGCAGCAGACGGCTCGCGAAGCCATGTGACCAGTGGCGATAGTCTGGCGTGGTGACCCTTGAACCAGCGCATCATCCAGCGCGGATCGCGCAGGCTCGCGAGGAAGGCCGCTTCGGCTGCTTCGCACGTCGCCAAGCCCATTACGTAGCGCCAGAGGACACTCGCATCCTGAGGGCGCATCGGGTACTGCTCGAACACCTCATCCAGAGCGCCGAACAAACCCTCTCGAATCAGCATTTGGCGCATTTCGAGCCGGAGCGAGCCATTCTTGAACGCCCTGCGCATCATTACACGCCGAGCGGCGTGATTCATGCCGTGCGCTTGCAGCTTCGCGTCAAGGGTGAGTTGGAAGCCCTCCAAAGCTCGCGCAGGCGAGATGAACCCGCTGGTCGGGGGAAACCAGGTCGCGTCTGTCGTGATCGCATGCACCGGTGTCGGTTCCAGGTGTGCGAGACGTTCGACCTCAGACAAGAGGAGCTGGTCAAACGAGACGAGCGCGTTCCGGCCGCAGAGATCCGACAGGAAGTCGGCGCGCGCGGACGCGTGGTCGGCGGACGACGCCTCGAGCGGTGACATCTCGCAGATGTGCACCATCGAAAAGACGAACATCGCTGCGCCAGAATGTGAGAGCGCCAACAGCTCGCCTCTGAGCGCACGCAAGTCGATGGTGAGCCGACGCGCGTCGGATAACCTCGAGAAGTCGCTGCAGTCGAGGTACACGGTGGGGACCTCGCTCATCGGCTGCTTGTTCGGCGGCTGATGAGTCGCGGTTGGCTTCGATTGCGCGGAACCTGCCCGTTTGCGCTTCACCCAGCGGTCCTCCTGCGGCGAGTCGACGGAAACTGAAAGACACCCAGGGATCCGTTGTTCGGGCGCCGAGGCCGCTAGTCGGGATCATGGTCGTGTGCGAGCATCGCCATGACCGCTCCGCCAACCCACGCTCCGGGAGGACCAGCAATCGCGCCGCCAATGAGAACACCCGCTGCAGCGCCTGCGAAGCCCTGCTTCAGCTTTTCCTCCTCACGTCGCCTCCTGGAGAGCGGTGCGCGCGTACGCCCATGACGCGCTCGGATCGTTCGGTTGTGGCCAGCCTGCTTCGAACAGTTGCAGCTCACGCAAGCCGGCTTCGTGTTGCGCAGGTCATCGCCGCCGCCTCGGGCCAGTGGCCGTGAATGGTCGACGTGCCAGGCACCTCGCTTGTCCTTCGCGGCGCCATAGTTGGTCCATGCGAGACGCTTGCCGCACAGGTGGCACCTGCCGCTCGTGCTGTCGTAGATGCGCTCCAGTTCCTCGTCCGTCCAAGCGGCCATTGCCTAGTGCTCCTTGTCGCGCGGGGGGAAGGGATCGTGCGCAGGCGCAATGGTGTCCTTGCTGCGAATCTTGCCGTCTTCACCCTTGATCTTCAGTTCGCCGCCACCGGTTTCGTGGAGCATACGCGCTGCTTCCTTCGCGGCAGCGGCCTGCGTCGCGTGCAGGCTGGAAGCGCGTTCGTTGCCGTCCTTCTTGTTGGCCCACTGCCCATCGTCGCGGCGGGAGATGGTGCGGTCGTTGCGTGCCATGAAGCCCTCCTCTGGCTGGTCCGCCGCCCGGCTCCGTGCCGAGCGATGCACATGTGTGTACCGCGACGGATGATGGCATCTCAAGTCAGGGAATTCGAAATCGGCTAACTGTTTGTGCGGCAATCGGTCCTGCCGGGTGACGGTGCGCTAGAAACTCTCAACCGTTTGTCCACAGCCTGCCCACATTCGAATGCATGCCCTTCCTTTGGGTACACGCGAGGCGCCTATCCGGAAGGCTTGGAGACACAGCACAGCCGGCGCATCTTGGAGCACGCGCCCGGGTTTCCCAACGCCATCCGGGAACACGAACTTCGAACGGGACTCTCGCAACGCGATCTCGCCCGGCTCCACGGCCGCGTCCGCGCAACTCGGTCGATTCGTGGGAGCGCGGCCTGACACTTCCCAGTCTCCGAATGCTCCTGCCCGTGATCGAGCTCATTTGGCAGGTCGACTGAAAGGTCGTACTTGGACTTCTTCTCGACGGTGCCCCCCTGCGGTCTACACCTTGTCCAGGGCCAAGCGCCGGTACTACTGTCCGCCGTCAGCACAGCAGCTCATCCCTCGGAGGGATCCCCAATGAGCAACGAGAGCGAGCCAACACCGGAGACGAAGCCCAAGGAGGAAGCAGTGGCGAAGGCGAAGAAGCTCACGCGAGCCTCAAGCAAGCGGGCGAAGGCGAAGAAGCCGGCTGTGAGCAAGCCCACGGCGGCGAGTGCGGCCAAGCCCACCCGAAAGGCCCCTACCAGTGCTGCCCCCAAGTCACACATCGCACGGAAGCAGACCTCCAAGGCCGATCGAGCGAATATCCTCGCCGTGGCTGATCGCGAAGGGCTGACCGCACTGCAGGTCCAAAAGCGCTTCGGCGTGAAGCCGGTCACGTACTACTCGTGGCGGAAGGCGAACAAGAAACGCGGAGCGAGTGACCCTGCCGTGCACAGCAGCGCGCTGGCGGGAATCGATCTGGCCGGGCAGGTGCGCCAGACGCTGCGCGCCGAGATCGCACGTATTCTGCCCGCGCTGATCCAGTCGGAGGTGGCGCTAGCACTCGAAGTCGGCACCAGCACCGCGCGGCGGCGGCGAAAGTGACCGGGCGCCCCGCGATGAGACT
>JADLGX010000507.1 GCA_020849095.1 Candidatus Eiseniibacteriota bacterium | reverse complement strand
GCCCCTTGCGCATGATGGGATCGAAGCTGGCGCGCATGCCCGCCTGGTGCGCCAGGTTGCGCAGCACCCACTGCGTCAGCACCACGCCGTCGGCCGCGTCGGGCAGGGGAGCGAGCGCCATTTCGATCTCGTGCTGCTCCCAGATGGAATCGTCGGTCTCGGACGCCGGGATATAGCCCACTTCGCTGTGCCCGTACTTGATCGGCACCCCGATGTCGGCGAGCAGCGCGAGCGCCGAGCGGCGCAGCGTCTCGCCGAACACGAATGGCGAACTGGCGTGATAGCCGCGGTCGTCGGCGCCGTAGAAGTCCTCCGGGCTGGTGCGCTTGGCCAGGAAGTACTCCACTTCGCCGAGCGCGTGCATCTCCACACCCAGCTCGGAGCGCACGCGTTCGAACGCCGCGCGCACGATGGTGTCGGGCGACTCGGGCAGCGGCGCGCCGTCGCGCCCGGCGTGCGAGCACATGAGCACCAGCGCCGGCACCTTGCTGAACGGATCGAGAAACGCGGACCCCACGCGCGGCCGCAGCAGGATGTCGGACGCCCCGGCGCGAATGCCCGTGCCCGCGAAGATGGAGGATCCGTCGGCGCGTTCGCCGCCCTCGAGCACGTCGCGCAGGTGGGATTCCGACAAGGGCACGAAGTCGAGCGTCTTGAGCCAGCCGTCGGACCCGACGTGCATGAGCGACACGATGCGGATGTGGTGGTCCTTCACCAGGCCGACGAGGTCGTCCACCGTCCATTCGCGGGCTGGTCGCGCGAACACTCGTTCGAGGCGGCGCGCCGGCAACACGGGTTCGGCGCCGTCTTCGGCGCGGCGGTTGTAGATGGACGTGTCCATGTCGGGCTCGCTCCTGCGACCGGGTCGGATGACTTGTCACCACGCTCGCGCGAGGGGCGCGAGGGGGTGGGCTCACGGGCGCGAGATTAGGGCAGGAACACTTCGGAGTGGGATGGGCCGGAAGTAGGGGGACGCGCGACCCCAGAATCCCTGTTTTCCCGTGACACTCACCCCACCGCGTGGCACGCTTGCCGCCCGTCCGCTCCATGCTGGCGGTTGCCCGCAGAGCACCCTTGCCATCCACACCAGGAGACACTCGTGCCCCGCACCCGCCCCGGCGTCAGCATTGCCGCCCTGCTGCTCGCTGTATTCGTGGCGGCGCCGTCGCCGGCCGCGGCGATCCAGTTCATCCCGATCTGGGGGCTGAACGGTTGGACGTTCGGGCGGGCACTGGGCAACCTCGACGGCGATCCGCAGGACGAGCTCTTGTTCTCGAACAACGTGGACGGGCACCTTGCGGTGATCGATGGCGCGACGGGCGTGATCGAGAAGGACCTGCCGGAGTTTCGCGCGAGCGACTCGAGTGTGATGGCGGAGAACCTCGACGCCGACCCGCGGCTCGAGTTGATCTGCGTCCGGCCCGGCGCCGGGCCGGTCACGCCGCTGACCCGCGTGTACGACTGGGCTCCCGGCGGATACATCCAGCTGCTCTCGCACACGGATCCGATTACCGGCGTTTCCGTCTCCCACTTCCGCAGCGCCTCGCAGTGCGAACTCTTCGAGATGGCGCCGACGGACGTTCGGTTGCGCGACTTGAACGGCACCGTGCTGCTGAGCGGTTCGGCCGCGGTCAGCCCCTGGACGGGCGTCGATGTGGTCGGGTACGGCATGGAACTGGACGGCGACCCCATCGCCGAGGTGGGCCTCATCCAGCACTGGAACCAGAACGACCAGCAGACGCTGTTCTTCGACTACGTGGGCGGCGCTTTCGTCTACCGGTGGGCCGCGTCGAGTTGGAGCCTGGTCGGCGACGCCAACCTGGACGGCGATGCGGCCGGCGAGGTGCTCGGCTTCAATTGGCTGGACGGGCGGTACGCGTTCCTCAGTGGAGTGGACGGCTCATCCGAGCTGGAACTGCCGGAGTTCACCTTCGACAACGACTCAAACGTGTTTCCGGCCGACATCGACGGCGACGGTCGCTCGGAGGTCTTCGCGTTGCGGCCGAAGAGCCTCACGGCCACGCCGCTCGTGCGCGCGTACAAGTGGGTCGCCGGGTCGTACGTGCAGATGTTCTCGCACACCGAGGACTTCGGACGAGCGGACCTGCTCCAGACGCGCAGCCTGTCCCAGTGGGAGTTCCTGGAGAACTCCAAGACGGATGTCGTGCTGCGCGACATGGCGGGCACCGTGCTGTTCCGCGCCTCGACGGCGTTTCCGGGCTGGTCCGCGACGGACGCGGTGGGGTACGCGGTGCACCTCGATCAGGACAACGTGGCCGAGATCGTGATGCGGGACAACACCACGTGGCGCGTGGTGCGCTACAACGCCGGCTCGTACACGCAGCTCTGGAGCACCTCGACCTGGAACCTCGGTTCGCTGATCCCCGGATCCGCGGGAGGACCGCCGCTGGGATTCGTCGTGACGTCGGTCGCCGACGGTCACTACGGGATGATCAACCCGATCCTCGGTAACGCGAATGGCAACTTCCCGGACTTCTCCCCGAGCAACTCGTACTTGCTTCCCGTCGACTTCGATCAAAACGGGACATACGAGCTCGTGTTCCAGCGCGTCAACAGTCCGTACCTTTCGACCTGTTATCGAAGGGCTGGCCCGGGCTATATCCAGCTGTACTCGCACACGGACCCCACACCCAACAGCGTGGAACCCGGATCGTTCCGGTCGAGCACATCGAGCGATCTGCTCGAGCGGACGTCCAACGACCTGAAAGTGCGGACGTCCACGGGCGCTGTGATCTATCGCGCGTCCACAGAGCTTCCCGGCTGGTCCGGCACCGACGCGGCCGATGAGGTGCTGGATGTGGAGCATGACGGGATCGACGAGTTCCTGGCCATCGACGCCGGCGGTGTCCGGCTGATGCGGTACATCGGCACGCTGGACGTGGACGGTGCACCGGTGGGCGATGCGCTCAAGCTGGTCGGTGCTTCGCCGAATCCGTTCCGCGCCGCGACCGTGCTGCAGTTTGCGACGCGGCGCGAGGGCAACGTGGGCATTGCGATCTTCGATGTGGGCGGCCGGTTGGTGCGGCGGCTCGACCGACGCCTGTCCGCCGGCCGGCACGAAGTGGCGTGGGATGGCCGCGATGAACAGGGCCAGGTCGCGCCGAGCGGCGTGCTGTTCTACGAGGTGCGCTCGGACGGCGTTCGCCAGACGAAGAAGCTGGTGCGCCTCGGGGAGTGAGGCGCGGCGCGCGGCGCCGGCCTGACGGGGCGAGAATAGGCGTGGCCTGTTCCGGGGTGCGAACGTAGGCTGTGCCTCGTGGCCGTCCGCCTCACCCCCTCAGTCCGGAGGCCCGTGTTGCGCCCCGCAGCCCATGCGCTCCTTGCCGCCAACCTGGTGGCCGCACTGCTCGTCGCGCCCGTCGTGGCGAGCGCCGCCGACGTGGACCTGCAGCCGTGGGTGACGCAGTCCACCACGCTCGATCTGGTGCCCAAGGACGCGCTCGATTCGACGACCGGGTTGCCCACGCGGCTGCGTGGCGGTCTGGTGACGACCCGGGTGTTCTTCGGCTATCGCAACGACGGCGCCGACTCCGTTGCCGGCGTGCGCACGCGGCTCCTGCTGGACGGCTCGACGCTCGCGGACGAAGTGCGCGGCGGACTCGCGCCGCTGCAGGCGGTGGAGTCGGTCAGCAGCGCCATGCACAACGTGCGCGGCGGCCGGCACACGCTGACCATGCAGCTCGATCCGCTGGGCGCGCTGCTCGAGACCAACGAGACGAACAACGAGCACTCCACTCAGTGGGCGTGGGAGCCGGGCGTGATGGCGCTGGACTCGGCCTACGCGCGCAGCGGCGTGCCCAGCCCCACCGCCGGTAGCGCGTCTCTGAATGTCCCGGCGCCGTTCGTGAACTGCGACGGGTTGCGTTCGCCCGACTTCCGGACCGTGGAGAACGACGGGTTCTGGGGCGCTGTCGCCATTTGTCCCGCGAGCGTGGGGGGCAACCTGGACCTGGCGCTGTTCGCGCCCTCCTCGAGCGTGACGGGCGCGTTCGCCGTGCCGCTCGAGCAGTCCTCGCTCGGCGCCGGGCTGACCGAGGTGGTGTTGGTGGACACCGATCCGGCCGGCGGCCAGGGTGGGCTGCCCGGCCGGCGCGACCTGGGCGTGGTGCTGAGCGCGGGGCCCACCAGCCAGAGCTACGCGGCGTTCGCCACCCGGTCCGAGTACATCAACCCGCTGCCGTTCGACAGCGGTGACCGCGCGCTGGGCCCCGGCGAGACGGTGGCGCTGTTCGAGTACTACCACGGCCCGCCCAACGTGCAGATCGTGCTCGACAACCATACCGGCGGGGTGGACCTGAACCTGGCCATCGTACGCCGGCTTCCCGGGCAGGGCGGCTACTACACGCTGCAGGACATGATCGCCAACGGGCTGTCGAGCACTTCGGGAGTGCCGGGGGGCGACGAAGTCATCCCGACTCCGTTCGACCTGCCGAACGACTTCTATGCCGTGCTCGTGTGGAAGAACTCCGCCGCATCGCTGGGCGCGACGGCGCGGTTCGCGCTTCGCATGTTGCTTCCCGGACTTGGCGTGGAGGGCGGGGCGCTGCCGGTGGCGAGCGGATTTCTCGGCGCGAGCCCCAACCCGGCGCGCTCGCCCACCACGCTCCGCTTCGAGCTGGCGCGCGAGTCGCTCGTGGAACTGGCCGTGCACGACCTGAGCGGACGGCGCGTGGCGCGTGTGGCGAGCGGCGTGTACGGCGCCGGGCGGCACGCGGTGGAGTGGAACGGCCGCGGCGCCGACGGGCGTGAGCTGCCGGGCGGACTCTACTTTGCGCGCTTCGAAGGCGGCGGGGTGGCCGTGACGCGAAAAATGACGCTGGTGAGATAAGAATCTTATTGACACAGTCAGGAGTGCGGGAAGAAGGTGGCCCTCGATCGGGCGCCACATTCTGAGGGTCACTATGAAATCCCTGCTGGCCAGCCTGATCCTGCTCGTGATCGCGACCACTGCGATCGCCACTGAACCGCCGCCCTCCTTCATTCGCTCGTTCGGCAACACCGGCGCTTCGACCCATCGCGTCCAGGGGCCTTCGGGCATGGTCTTCGATGCGCAGGGACATCTGGTCCTTGCCGATGGCGCCAAGAACCGCGCCGTGCTGTTCACGGCAGACGGCCTGTATGTCGGGGAGTACGCCACCGGAACCGTGACTCCTCCGCGAGGCGTGGCGCTGGGGACGGACGGGTCGATCTTCGTCTGCTCGAACAACACCCCATTCCTGAAGCGCGTGTATGCACCCGGCGGCGGAACGTGGACGCCCGCTGGCGCGCCCGGCGTTTCGTACGGAATCACGAGTGATCCGAGCGGCATGCTGTACATGAGCCTCACCACCGTAGGCCTGGTGAAGAGCTGGAACGAGGACGGAACCGCCGGCGCATGGACGGCCGCGCCCCCGCCCGGAGCAGGGCCGGCGGGATTGTGGTGGGCGGACGGGTCGGTATACGTCGCCTGCTCCGGCGATCACATGATCCGCGTGTACGACGCTCTCGGCATGCTCGTGCGCGAGTGGGGCGGATTCGGCAGCGGCCCCGGGCAGTTGAACAGCCCGCAGGGCGTGTGCGTGAACGGCGACGCGGTCTATGTGGCGGACACGCAGAACCATCGCGTGCAGAAGTTCACTCGCGATGGGCTGTACCTGACGCACTGGGGCAGTGCGGGCGCGGGCAACGGCCAGTTCAACCAGCCGGCCGGCGTGGCCGTCGCCGGCAACGGCGAGATCTTCGTGGCCGACTTCTCGAACAACCGCATTCAGGTGTTCGGCACCCTGCCGGTGGCCGCCACGACCACCACCTGGGGGCGGATCAAGACGCTGCGGAAGTAGTTCGCCGGAGTCGAACAACTCGGCGAATGTGAATGCAGGGCGAGGTGGTCGCGACCGTGGACCACCGAGTGGAACCGGGGGAGGCATCGCTTGGGTCGTCGAGATTCGCGCCGCCTCATCGCACTCGCGGCATGACGGTCGACTGGGACCGGATCCACACGTTGCTCCACGAGGCGCTCGCCCTCGAGGCGGGCGCGCGCGAGGACTTCCTCGGCGCGCTCGCACAGACGAGCGCGGCCGAGGCCGCCGAAGTGCGTTCGCTGCTCGCGGCCCACGCGGCGTCCACCGGATTTCTCGCCGAGCCGCCGGGGCTCGAGCCTGCGAGTGCGGTCTCTCCGGGCGACCGCCTGGGCCCGTACCGGATCGTGGGCGAGATCGGCCACGGCGGCATGGGCGTGGTGTACCGCGCCACGCGCGACGACGCGAGCTTCACCAAGGACGTCGCGATCAAGCTGATCGATCCGGGGCTGCGCTCGGAGCGGCTGCTGCGCCGCTTCCAGGACGAGCGCCAGATCCTGGCGATGCTCGAACATCCTCACATCGCACGGTTGCTCGACGGCGGAACGGCTGCGGATGGCTCGCCCTATCTGGTGATGGAGTTCGTCGAGGGCGAATCCCTGCTGACCTATTGCGACGCGCGCCGGCTCGGTATCGAGGCGCGCATCGAGTTGTTCCTGAAGGTTTGCGACGCCGTGCAGTTCGCGCACCAGCGACTCGTCGTGCATCGCGACCTCAAGTCGGACAACGTGCTCGTGACGTCCGAGGGCTCGCCACGGCTGCTCGACTTCGGGATCGCCCGGCTGCTGGCAGCCGACGGCGCGGCTGTGGCCACTCTGACCGCTCCCATGCACCGCCTGCTGACGCCCGACTACGCGAGTCCCGAGCAGATTCGCGGCGAGGCGCCCGCGGTCGCGAGCGACGTGTACTCGCTGGGCGTCATCTTGTACGAACTGCTCACCGGCGCCCGGCCGCTGCGGTTCCAGACCCGCAGCCCCGAGGAGATCCTGCGCGTCACGCTCTCCGTAGAACCCTCGCCACCCAGCAGTGCGGCGCGGCAGTCGCCGACCGGTGAGATCGCGCAGTTGCGCGGGACCACGCCCGAGCGCCTG
Organism: Candidatus Eiseniibacteriota bacterium; assembly: GCA_020849095.1. GTDB lineage: Bacteria > Eisenbacteria > RBG-16-71-46 > RBG-16-71-46 > RBG-16-71-46 > CAIXRL01. The sequence continues at coordinate 3,380 of JADLGX010000507.1, read as the reverse complement.
CGCCGCGCGCTTGCCGGCGACCTCGATTTGATCACGCTTCGGGCGCTGGAGAAGGACCCCGCCCGGCGCTACGGCTCGGTCGAGCAGCTCGCGCGCGACCTGCGCCGCCAGCTTCGGGGCGAGGCGGTCCTCGCGCGTGGCCGCTCCACCGCCTACCGGGTTTCGCGGTTCGTGCGCCGCAATCGCGCCGCCGTCGTCACCACCGCGCTCGTCGCGCTGGCGCTGGTGGCGGGCCTGATTGGCACCACGTGGCAGGCGCGGCAGGCGAGCATCGAGCGCGACCGCGCCAATCGGCGATTCGACGACATTCGCGCACTCGCGCACGCGGTGATGTATGACATCCACGACGCGATCCTCAACCTGCCCGGCTCGACCAAGGCGAGAGAGACGCTCGTGCGGCACTCGCTCGTGTACCTGGACCGCCTGCGTGCCGAATCCGTGGGTGACCTCGGGCTGCAACGCGAGCTGGCGACTGCCTACGCGAAGATCGCGGACGTGCAGGGCCGCCCGATGTTCCCGAACCTCGGGCAATCGGCGGCGGCACTCACGAGCTACGACCGGTCACTGGCGCTGCTCGAGGCCCTCTCTCGCGCATGGCCGGAATCGACCGGCGTCTCGCGCGACCTGTTCGTGACGGCGGTGCGAAAAGCGGACCTGCTCGGCACCATGGGAAGGAACGCCGAGGCGCTGGACCTGATGGAGAATACCAAGGGCCGCATTCGCGCAGCGCTCGTTCACACTCCCGGCGATGGCCTGCTCACGGGGGACCTCGGCGTGGTGTGCGACCGCCTGTTCGACATGAGGCTTGCCGCCGGCGATACCTCTGGGGCGATGGCCGAGTTTCGTGAGGGGCTCGAGATCAGCCTGCCGGGCTTTCGGGCCGACCCCGGCAATGCCCCGGCCCGGCGCGCCGTGCTGATTCGCCACGCCAAGCTGGCCGGCGTCCAGGCCGCGCGCGGCCAACGGGACTCCGCACAGGCGTCGTACGCCGCGGCCGAGCGCCTGGCGCTCGACGCCGTGCAGGCGCTGCCCAACGACACCGAGGCGCTCCGCGACCTGTCGGTGGTGTACGGCATGCGCGGCACGTTCCTGGCCGAGAGCGGTCGGCTCGACTCCGCGCTCGCGGTGTACGACCGCAGCATGAAGATCGCCGAGGACCTGGCAGCGGCCGATCCGCACAACGCGCTCCAGCAGGCGGACGTGGCGATCGGGCATTACGAGATCGGCGAAATGCTGCGGGGCGCGCGCCGGCACGCCGATGCCCGCGCGGAGTTCGTGGAGGCCGGGGCGCGCTACGCCAGACTTGCCGAAGCGGACAGCGCCAACGTGAGCCACCGCCTGATGGTGGCGCGCAGCCACCAGCGGGCGGGCGACGCCTGCGCCCTGCTCGCAAGGTCGGCGCCCTCGGCCGGCGAGCGCGCGCGCTGGCGGGCCGAGGGAGCGGACTGGCTCACTCGCAGTCTCACGCGCTACGAGGCTCTTGCGCGCACCGGCGCCCTGGAGGGTGAGGACGCCGCCGCGCCGGAGACGATCCGCCGGCAGCTCGCGGCCCTGCAGCGTCAGCCGGCCAGCTCGCGGTAGAGCCACGCGCGCGCCGTGGCCCAGTCGCGCTTGACGGTCATGGGGGAGATGCCCAGCACTTCGCCGGTCTCCTCGATGCTGAGCCCGCCGAAGTAGCGCAGCTCCACGACGCGCGCCTGGCGCTCGCTCATGCGCGCCAGGTCGCCGAGCGCGCGGTCGAGGTCGTCGAACTCGATCGCCGCCCCGGCCGCCAGCACCACGCCGGTGTCGAACTCCAGCGGCGCCTCGCCGCCGCCGCGCTTGCGGGCGCGCTTGCGCCGGGCGTGGTCTACCAGGATGGCGCGCATCGCGCGGGCGGCGACCGCCATGAAGTGCGCGCGGTTCTGCCACGGGTAGTCGCGCCGGCCGGCCAGCCGCAGGTAGGCCTCGTGCGCCAGCGCCGTGGGCTGCAAGGTGTGGCCCGGCCGCTCGCCGCGCAGGTAGCCGGCCGCGCGCTCGCGCAACTCCTGGTAGACCAGCGGAAACAGCCGGTCCAGCGCCGCGGGATCGCCCGCGGCGGCGCGTCGCAGGTCGGCGGTGAAGTCGTCCTCGTCCACGGCCCCTCCGGATGGTTGCCGCGCAGGGTAGCGCTGACCCGGGCCGCGCCGCATCAGGCGCATTTCGGATGGTCCGATCGGCGCCGGTCCTGCGCCTTTCTTTTCAGAGCCGGTGCGGCAAGCCGGGGACGGACCTTTCGGGGGGAGAGGCCTCCCTGGCCCGCACGCTCGACCCTCGGAGGAAGCATGAAGCCACTTGCCATGTCGTGCGTCGTACTGGGGCTCGTGCTGACGCCGGGCCCCGCGAATGCTTTGATGACTCCGCTCTCCGACGGCCGATTCACGTCGGCAATCGTGGAGATGCTGGGCATGCGCCAGGATCTCGAGGAGCATCCCAGCGCGCCGTTCGCCTTCTTCAACAGCTTCCTGGACGCGGTCGTCGAGAACCCCGACCCCGAGGGCACGGGTTACTGCCAGGCGACTGCCTTCCAGAACTCGCAGTTCCACCCGACCTTGGCCCAGGCCTCGGGCACCGCGGGTGGCTACATCCAAGGGGCGAGCGGTCTCTACTCCGCGGCCTCGATCTCGGGATTCCGGTTCCGCCTGGACAGCTGCGTCCAGTACACCCTCGATGTCTGGATCGAGCCCGGGACCGTTCCGGAGGCCTGCCAGTTCCTGCTGGTGTCTCATCCGAGCTACCTGCGCTACCACGATGTCCAGGCAGGCGAGCTGCATGTGACCGGCCGGCTCTCGCCCGGCGACTACCTGATCGAGGGACGCTCGTCGTTCACCACGGGCGACGAGTCGTTCGAGGGCGGCACGTACGCCTACGTGTTCCAGGTCTTCCCGTGCGCGGGAACGCTCATCGCCGGCCACCCCGTGGGCGTGGCCGTTCCTTGCGGCACGGACGCCCAGTTCACCGTGACGCCGCAGGGCGGGGCTGGTGCGCTGACCTACCAGTGGCGCCGCAATGGCGTGCCGCTGGCCAACAGCAGCCACATCAGCGGGGCGACTTCCGCGCAGCTGACCGTTCATGCCCCCTGCCACCCGGACTCCGGGTACTACGACGTGCTCGTGAGTGACGGCACGAACACCGAGCCCAGCCAACCCGCCAAGCTCACCGTGACCGCCACTTCAGGCGTGGGGCCGGGGCTCGCCGTGGCGGCGCCCATGCAGATCGCGCTCGCCGGGCCCAGTCCGTTCCTGACGCAGACCACATTCCGCTACTCCTCGCCCGGCGCGCAGCCGGCGACGATCGCGATCTACGACATCTCGGGCGCGCGCATCCGGACGCTGGCGGAACGCGTCACGAGCACGATGGGC